>CADBNU010000306.1 GCA_902796085.1 Heyndrickxia coagulans | reverse complement strand
TAGAATGGATATGCCCCATCCCAGACAATTTTTCTATAATGGTTAGGATCTGTGTCCCCTTCCGTACTGATAATAAGAATTTGTGAATCATTGTTAAGTTTTAAAGCTTCTTTCATGTTGCTGAATGATTGATTTTCTGATAACAACGTAAGTAAACCAATGCCAATTCCACCTCCAGACTCACCGGATATAATACGAGGATCATTTCCGAATGGATTGGCTAACACCCGCATTCCTCTGGCAGCCACATAATCGGGGATGGAAACAAACGCATCTGCATAATCCTTTAATATAGGCCATGCTATTTTGCTTGGTACTCCACAGGCTAAACCAGCCATAATTGTTCGTAAATCTCCTGTAACAGCATGAGGATTTCCATCATTCAAATCCATCGATTTGTAAAAACAGGCAGCATGATGCGGTTCCACAATTATTGTTAACGGACGACCATCACCAAATTTTTCAACTAAATAAGCTTGAATACTTGCTGGATATGAACCGACACCCGCTTGTAAAAAGATATGAGTTGGATTGTTAAAGCCATTCTGAGCGATTTGCTCGATAGCTTCATCAATCAGAGTTGCATAACCTTGCATAATCCAGGTCGGAATTTTTTCATAACCATCCCAGGCCGTATCTTGTACTAATATCCATCCATTTACTTCTGCTTTTTGCCTTGCGAACCGGACAGTATCATCATAGTTTAAATCGGTGATATAGCTTTGAGCACCCGCTTTTCTTATATTGTTTAAGCGAGTTTCAGAAGACCCTTTTGGCATATAAACAACGGATTTATGCCCTAATTTATTTGCCGCCCAAGCGACACCTCTTCCATGATTGCCGTCTGTCGCCGTTACAAAAGTAAATTCACCGATCTTTTCTTTTACTTCCCTTCTCCTTAATTTTTCCAAAGAGAGCTCTTCAATAGCAACGTTCAATTTTTCTGATAAAAACTTGCCAATAGCATAGGTACCGCCTAACGCTTTAAAAGCATTAAGACCAAAGCGATACGATTCATCTTTTACCCAGATGTTTTTAACACCTAAAAATTTTGCTAAATCTTTTAAATGATGGAGTGGTGTAACTTCATATTCGGGAAAGCTTTTATGAAAATCTCTGACCCTTTGTACAACTTCACGACGAATAAAAATTGTCGATGCTTTCTGCAAATCTACATGTCTTGCATTTTCGTTTACTATGTATTTCATATCAAATGATTTTTTCATCTCCATCCCCCTTTTTACTATTTTAATTAGAACCCCTTATTTTGATCGTTCGTTTGTAAAAAAAAAGCAATTGGAGACAAACACACCAAATGCTTTTATTTTATATTCATACTTTTCACAAAACAACTTCTTCGTATTTATTTTGCTAATTCATAAATGGCTTGCGCATATATGGCGGTAGCTTTTAATAAATCATCAAGATAAGCATATTCATCCTTTTGATGCATCACATCTTCTCTTCCTGGGAAAAGTGCGCCGAAGGCAACTCCATGATCGAGAGCTCTAGCATATGTCCCACCACCGATAGCTAACAGTTCAGCATTTTCGCCTGTTTGTTCTTCGTAAACTTTTTGCAATGTTTGAATTAGTGGATCATTCTTTTTCACATATGTAGGTTTTGAGTCGGTGAAGTTTTCAAGATGTAAGCCAGCTTCTTTTAATTTTGCTTCAATTTTTGATTTCCCTAAATCAATATGAAACGTAACCGGATATCGCATATTGCAACCGATTCTTCCGCCTTCATCTTTCGTATAACGCATTACACCAACGTTAATCGTCAATTCACCAGAATCTTCATCTTCATAGACAATATCAAACAGTTCACCACGATCGTGATTGTAAAATTGAGCGACCGTTTTTACATATTTTTTGCCTTCTTTATCCAGTTGTAATTCTTTTAAAAATTGAGCTAAGAATATACCAGCATTTTTTCCGTTCCGCGGTTCAGCACCATGGGCACTTATGCCAACTAGTGTCAAAACAAGCTCGTCTCCTTGTCGCGTAGCACTGCCTTCAAGACCTTTATTTTCAAGATAGGCATGATATTGTTCTATTATCTCTTGCGGCTCAATATGAACAACCAAACGAGCTTCCGCAAAGTCAGGAACCATGTTATATCGACGTCCAGATTGGAAGGACAATAAATGAATCGTTGCGTCTGTATCGCTAGCTTCAGGTTTTTGCACGATATCATAATCGGAAATTCCTTTTTCAGCAAAAATAATTGGGAAATCTGCATCAGGAACAAATCCTAACGTTGGCATTTCTTCATGCTTAAAGTAGTGCTCGACACACCGCCAATCACTCTCCTCGTCGGTACCAATAATTAAACGAACTCGTTTTTTAAGTGGTAGTCCTAATTCTTTTACAATTTTCATTGCATAGTAGGCTGCCATTGTTGGACCTTTGTCATCACTGGCACCGCGAGCATAAATTTTTCCGTCTTTTATTACCCCGCTATATGGATCAACACTCCAACCGTCACCTTCTGGTACAACGTCGATATGTCCAAGGACACCTACAAGTTCCGAACCTGCTCCCATTTCTAAGTGACCTGCAAAGTTGTCGACATTTTTTGTTTTAAACCCGTCTTTCTCACCTAAATCTAGTAAAAATTGTAAAGCCTCTTTAATCCCGGGACCAAGTGGCGCATCTTCTGTTGCATTCTCTTCATCAAGAACACTTTTTATTTGTAATAAACTTTGTAAATCTTTGATAAAATCATCTTTACGCTTTAATACTTCGTCCATCCATTGAATTTCAGTCATTTTTGGATTTACTCCTTTCTTAAATCACCTATCCTAATTTATATTACCATTTTTTATAAACAGGAATGCAATCCCTTCTATATATAGGTTGAAAAAATTCAGTATATCCACTTTAGATTTAGTATTTTTGTATGTTTCTGCTATTTTTACAGCTTTTCATGAATAAAAGGAAACTTAAACACTGAAGTTTGTGCGAAAATTAGAACTTTGTGTGCGTACTCGTTAGTTAAGTGTGCGGAAATGAAAAAAAGTGTGCGAATGTTGTTAAAAAGTGTGCGAAAATAAGAAAAAACGTGCGAATTTCTTTCATCTTGTGCGATTACAAAAAATTACCATTAAAAAAGCTGAACCAATATAGATTCAGCTTTTAATCCCATACGTATGGTGTTTCCTGATAAACGTAATAGTTTAACCAATTTGAAAAAAGCAAGTAACCATGGGAACGCCATGTATGTAACGGACGCTTGTTAATATCATCATTTGGAAAATAATTTTTGGGGAGTGCCGTTCCTAACCCTTTTTTCTGGTCCCTTACATACTCATCTAAAAGAGTGGTTGCATCATATTCTAAATGGCCAGTGATCATAATGTTCTTTCCATTCTCAGACATAATGATAAAAGGAGCGCCTTCTTCAGAAACGGATAAAAGTTTTAATTCAGGATGATTTTCAATTGCCTCTCGTGAAACATCAGTATAACGTGAATGGGGCGCATGAAAAACTTCATCAAAACCGCGGACAAGTTTTTCCATTGGATCAAAAACATTATGTTGAAACACGCCAAAACATTTGCTTGGCAACTCAAACTTCTGAATTCCATAATGATGATACAAGGCAGCTTGTGCTCCCCAGCAAATATGCATGGTAGATGTTACATGAGTCTTCGTCCATTCCATCATTTCCTTTAGCTCTTCCCAATAGTCAACTTCTTCAAATTCCAATTTTTCAACTGGAGCCCCAGTTATAATCATTCCATCAAAACGTCGATGTTTAATCTTTGAAAATGTCGTATAAAAATGTTCCAAATGATATTTACTCGTATTTTTCGGTTCATGTGTTGCAGTCCGTAATAAAGTGATATTTACTTGTATAGGCGTATTTCCTAATAAACGAAGTAACTGTAATTCTGTCTTTTCTTTTTGTGGCATTAAATTTAAAATGACAATATTTAATGGTCTAATATCTTGCGTTCGCGCCCGCTCTTCATCCATAACAAAGACTTTTTCATTTCGTAAAATCTCGCCCGCTGGTAAATTCTTCGGTATATTAATTGGCATTGGTCTCTCTCCCATTGCTTTTATAATTTATCCTTTATTATAAAAGTTTTGATTGAATATTTACAATAATATTGATTATATAAAATTTAATACTACTTTTATATCATGACTTTAGACAATCGATAATAGCCTGACCTGCTACACGTCCAGTAAATAAACAATTGCCTAAAAACGTCCCTTCAAGGGATCGGTATCCATGAATTCCCCCGCCACCAAAACCGGCTACTTCTCCTGCAGCAAATAGACCAGATATTGGCCTTCCATTTTTATTTAATACTCTACATGAAAGGTCTGTTTGTAACCCTCCTAATGTTTTTCTACTTAAAATATGTAAGCGAACACCAATTAACGGACCGTGTTTCGGATCCAATATTTTATGAGGAGGGGCAACACGAATGAGCTTATCACCCCTGTACTTTCGATGCCCGCGTATCGCCGTAATGTGCAAATCCTTCGTAAACTTATTTTCAATTTCCCGATCTCTGGCTTGGATTTGCCGTTCGATGTCTTTTACATTTAACAAATGGGCTCCTGTTAACTGATTCATCCGATTAATAAGATCCTCCAAATTATTGGCAATTATAAAATCTTCACCTTTATCCATAAAAGCCTTCACCGGACCTGGTGGACCAGGTAAAATGCGCGACAAGACCTTTTTGATACTTTTTCCTGTTAAATCTGGATTTTGTTCAGAACCAGAAAGAGCAAATTCCTTTTCAATGATTTTTTCGGTTAAAATAAACCAGGAATAATCATATCCCGTTTTTAAAATGGTCTCCATGGTACCTAAAGTGTCAAAACCGGGTAAATAAGGGACCGGAAGACGTCTGCCGAGGGCATCAAACCATAAAGAAGATGGGCCAGGTAAAATTCGAATGCCGTGATGAGACCAAATTGGATTCCAGTTTTTTATCCCTTCTGTATAGTGCCACATTCGGTCACGATTAACGATTCTTCCCCCTATTTTTTCCGTAATAGCAAGCATCCTGCCGTCAACATGTTTCGGGACACCTGAAAGCATTTGTTTCGGCGGCCTTCCTAGTCTTTCTGGCCAATTTTTACGTATTAAATCAAAATTCGCACCGATTCCACCACTTGACACTAATATGGTGTCAGCATAATATTCAAATTCATCTATCACTTCACGATTGCTATCTTCACCACGTTCGATCATCGCCTCTTTTAATTTTGAACCACTAACACCAATCACCGCACCATTTTTCGTAATTAGCTCATCAACTCGATGCCGAGGTAAAAACGTGATAAAACCATTTTTCATATATTCTTTTACTTTTTGAATGAAGGGCGCTACAAGCCCTGGACCAGTTCCCCAGACAATGTGAAAGCGTGGAACAGAATTCCCATGTCCGTCGGCTAAATAACCACCTCGTTCTGCCCAACCAACAATTGGAAAAAACTTAATCCCAAGTGATCTTAACCATGCTCGCTTCTCACCTGCTGCAAAATCAATATAGGCTTCTGCCCATTTTCTTCCCCAATAGTCTTCATCCTCCCGATCAAAAGCAGCTGTTCCTAACCAGTCTTGCCAAGCAAGGTCCCGTGTATCTTTTATTCCCATGCGACGTTGTTCAGGAGTATCGACTAAAAATAAACCGCCAAAGGACCACCATGCTTGCCCTCCCATTGATTGCTCCGGTTCTTGATCAAGCAGCAAAACTTTTCTACCCGAAGCTGCAATTTCCGTTGTTGCTACTAGACCAGCCAACCCTGCTCCAATCACAATACAATCATAATTCATTATATGTCCCTCCCCATTAACTGATTAATGGTTATATTCTGAATTTTTATAGTCAGTATATATTTTTGTTTATATTACAGTCAATTTAAAATGTAGATATGCTTTTCATAGAAAAATGACTCGGATACAATCCGAGTCAAAGCGAATATTATACACTTCACTTCACCTATTAACCAACATTATAGTTCATCAAACCCATTTAAATCGCTCACTTTCGTATAGGAGCGAGATTTTTGTTCAAAAAAATCCGTTTTTGTACGATCGAAATTATCAACATAGGCACGAATCCACTTCATTGGATTTTCCGTATAATTATCATCGTACTCACTTAACCCAATCATTCGTAACAATTTATTTGCTCGATATTTAATAAATCCAGCCATTTCCTGCAAATCGATTCCTTCAACATCTTTTAACACATATCTTGACCATTCGATCTCTAGTTCAACTGATTTCTTAAAACTGTCATAAACCCAATTTGTAAATTTCGTTGTATTGTATTCTGGATGTTCCGCTAACGTTGCACGAATGAGTTCGGAAATAAAGCGTCCGTGTTCAAGCTCGTCACGATTAATATAACTAATCATTGTTGACGTACCGACCATTTTATTTTGCCGCGCCAAATTATAAAAGAAGGCAAAACCTGAGTAGAAAAATAGTCCCTCTAACAAGGTAGAATAAATAAGCACTTTTATGATATTTTCGATTGTTGGTCTTTCTGCAAAAGCATTATAAATTTCCATTAATTGTTTGTTTCTTTTTAGTAAAATCGGATCTTTTCTACCTATATCAAAGGCTTGATTTTGTTTATCTAATGATACAACCGAAGACAAAATATACGAGTAACTTTCATTATGAACGGCTTCTTGCTGAGCGATGACAGCTAAAATGGACTGAACTGATGGGTCTGTTGAATATAAAGATGTTAGTAAAATTGTTCTTGTTTGTGATGAATCAAGAGTTGCCAAAAGACTAATTATTTTTAGGTAAGTATCCTGTTCTTTTTCAGATAACAAAGGAAATTGTTTAACATCACTTGACATATTGACTTCATCAGATATCCAAAAGTTTCCTAATAATCGTTTATACATTTTATACCAATGAGGAAATTTAATATCATTCCAATTTAATATACCACTAGACTCTCCACCAAATATTGCTGTTGCACGATTTTGGAATACGGGTTCTAATGTTTTCACTTTATTAAGCAAAACGTTTTGCATCTTGCAACACCTCTTCTACCCATTTTTTTACATATTTCTCCTGACTGCCGCGCGGAGACTGCTCTATTTTTAAAGGCTCCCATTTACTTTTGTAAAACTTGGCTAATTTTACAGCTGCCAGACAAAATAGGTGATCTCCACCAAATTGCGTTTCACCGGTGCCAAATACCGCAATATTGTCAGGCTTATAACCAATTTCTAAGACAAAATCTTTTACCTCATCGGGAGTTGCGCCTTTATTCCATGTGAAGGTTCCAATAAAAATCAAATCATAATTTTCAGGTCTGATCGGAAAATCAATCCCTATTCGATGTTTTTCTACGAAAAAGCCTTCCTCAAGCAACTGTTCCTCGATTAGTTCAGCCACTTCTTTCGTATTTCCACTATAAGATAAATAAGCAATTAAAGCCTTCAACTTTGACACCACTCACATTCTTCTACATCATTCGAAGTAGAACGTACATAATACGTTGTTTTTAATCCTTCCTTCCATGCTTGTAAATGAAGGTCTAATAATACTTTGGCACGAATATTGTTTGGTACATAAAAGTTAAAGGATATACTTTGATCGATATGTCTTTGTCTTGCAGCATTTTGTTTCACTGACCAACGTTGATCTAAAATATAAGCTGAACGACGATAAATATGATATGTCCGATGATCCAAATCTGGAGCTGTATTCGGTATCCGATAATCGTTTTTTTCTTCGATATAATATGGTTTAAATACAGGATCAATACTTGCTGTTGAACCCGCAATAATTGAAGTTGTTGCATTTGGTGCAATAGCCATTAAATAACTGTTACGGATACCGTTCGTTTGAATATCCTTTTTTAACTGCTGCCATTTTTCATCCATGTAGCCTCTCTGCTCAAAATATTCTCCTGTTTGCCATTTACTACCGTTAAATACAGAATAACTTCCTTTTTCTTTACTTAATTCCATACTGGCTTTTATTGTTAAATAAGCGATTTTTTCATATAGTTCATCAGCAAATTGAACCGCATCTTCGGTTTCCCATTCTATATTTTTTAATGCTAATAAATGATGCCAACCAAAGGTTCCTAAACCAATGGCACGATACTTTTTATTTGTTATCTCAGCTTGTTTTACAGGCAGCGTATTAATATCAATAACATTATCAAGCATGCGTACTTGTATAGGTATTAATCGTTCTAAAACGTTATCCGGAACAGCCTTTCCTAAATTAATAGAACTTAAATTACATACAACAAAATCACCAGACTTGTATTTTTTTACAATGATATTTTCTTCGACAATATTCTCTTCAATATATTTTGTTGGGGACTGATTTTGAACAATTTCTGTACATAAATTAGAACAATAAATCATACCTTCATGGGTATTTGGATTTTGTCTGTTCACTTCATCACGGTAAAACATAAAAGGAGCACCTGTTTCAAGCTGAGAGCGCATCATTCGTTTCATGATTTCAATGGCCGGTACTTTCTTCATGGATTGTAAATTTGCATGAATACATTGCTTATATTTTTCCCTCCAAGATCCGTCACCTTTTGTTTCATCATAGTAATCCTCTAAAGAAAAACCCATTACTTGACGTACTTCATGGGGATCGAACAAATACCAGTCTCCTCTTTTTTCAACTTGCTCCATGAAAAAGTCAGGAATACATACACCCGTGTATATATCGTGGGCACGTAAACGTTCGTCACCATTATTTAATTTCAAATCTAGAAAGTCTTCGATATCCCTGTGCCAAACATCTAAATAAACAGATATCGCTCCCTTTCTCGTCCCTAACTGATCAACGCTTACAGCGGTATTATTCAATTGTTTAATCCACGGTACAACACCGCTCGACATACCTTTAAACCCTTTAATTGAACTACCTCTAGCACGGATTTTCCCTATATATACGCCTATTCCCCCGCCATTTTTTGAAAGTTGAGCTATATCGCTATTGCTATCATAAATTGCTTGTAAACTATCATGGACTGTATCTATGAAACAACTAGATAATTGACCATGAGTTTTTCCGGCATTAGCCAGAGTTGGTGTCGCAACTGTCATATATAAATGACTTAACGCCCAGTAAGCTTCTTTTACATGTTTTGTGCGTTCTGGCAACGACTCGTCCTGCATTAAATACATGGCTATTATCATCCAACGTTCCTGTGGCAATTCATACGTTTTTTTGTCAAAATCCACGGCAAGATATCGCGTTGCTAATGTGTAAATACCAGGATATGTAAATAATAAGTCTCGTTCTGGTTTTATCAGTTTCCCGAAGTATTCAATTTCTTTTTTAGAATATTTTTCTAATAGTATTGGAGAATAGATTCCCTTTTCAATTAATAGAGAAATTAAATGATAGAAAGAACCGTATTGATTTGAAGAAGGATAGCCACGGTTTTCTGCAGCTTTTTTGTATAACATATGTAAATAGATTCTAGCTGCAAAATAAGTCCATTCTGTATTTGCTTCATCAATATTTTCTAGCGCGTATTTAATTAAAATATCGATATCAATTTCGAAGATGTTTTCCAAATGATTGAACTTTAATATTTTCTCTTTATACGTATCCGTCTTGATACTTAATCCTTTTGCCCATTCATCAATAAGCTCTAACAGTTGATTTGTTTCATAGTTCATCATCGTTTTCACTACCGCTTCCTCCTTTATAAATACAAAAAAACCGTTCATTCGGGATGAACGGCTTAAAACGACAGAAAGGCAGTATAAAATGATAGTATTATACTATAAAAAATTTCTATCGTTTCAGCTTCTTACACCCCGAAGAATCGAAACTTCAAGTTATGGCAGGTCTCCTGGCTCGTGCTTCTTCCTAATAAAGCCCTTCCCATATCGACACCAGCTACAGCAATCGATACAGTGGGTTTGCTTATTCGTCCACACTTACAGTTGCGGGGGCAGCTCCAGATTTTCACTGGATTCCCTTTTAAGACATGAAACATGTCACCATAACTCAAACACAACATAATGTATTTTATTTTACTCATTCATACAACATATTGAAATACTATCATATTATCAATCGATTTACAACTATATTCACGCTCAATAAATAAAAATTGATTCTCTTCTATCTAATAAAATTGTTTTTCAAGACCATTGACGTTTATTTGAAAATATTTTAGGGGCTTGCGTTTTAAAGCCCCAACATAATATACATGCATTATTCAAATTAATATACATCGAAAACTTTTTTACAGTCCTTTTTGCTTCTTTCTTGACGAATTCATTTTGCGTCCTTTTTCACGATTGGTCGTCCCTTGCCCTTCTGTTTCATGGGAACTTAAACCGATAGTAGATGGATCTGCTTTTCTTTTTGGCATAGATATCACCTTCAATAATAGTATTCCTTAAATGGAGTTAAGCTATCATAGAAATGTTCATATTTTCACCTTTTAATAAATCAAAAACCGAAGTATATGAACTTCCATATACTCCGGTATATTTAAAACTAGCTTACAGTTTCTACTTCTGTATCGTTCCGATTTTGTTCTGTGCGCTCTACATAAACTGTACAAACTGCATCCCCAGTAATATTCATCGCTGTACGGCACATATCAATTAAACGGTCAACACCAAGAACTAAGGCAATTGCTTCAACAGGTAAGCCGACAGATGTTAATACCATTGACAACATTATAATTCCAACTCCAGGGACACCTGCCGTACCAATACTTGCCAATGTTGCCGTTAATATAACGGTCAATAATTGAGCAAGTGTTAATTCAACTCCTACAACTTGTGCAATAAACACCGTAGCAACACCTTGCATGATCGCTGTTCCGTCCATATTGATAGTCGCTCCTAACGGTTGTACAAAACCACTAACGACTTTGGAAACTCCGAGATTTTTTTGGGCAGTTTCCATTGATACAGGCAAAGTAGCATTGCTACTAGACGTACTAAAAGCAACAATCATTGCTGGAGAAAAACCTTTAAAAAATTGAATCGGATTCATTTTTCCTAAAACTTTAATTGCAGATCCATAAACGAGGACTAGATGAAGAAGGAACACAAATATTACAACCAAAAAGTATTTACTCATTGCCAAGATTGCATCGATTCCTTGCCCACCAATTGCCGTCGCTATTAAGGCAAATGCCCCATACGGTGCTAATTTCATGATGACATGAACTAGATACATGAGTACATCATTTGCCTGCTCGACCAACTTTACTAAACCTTGCACTTTGCTATGAAGTTTAGATAAAGCAAAGCCGATAAAAATTGCAAAGACAATCATTTGCAACATATTTTCTGTAGCCATTGCCTCTATAGGGTTAGTTGGAATAATATTGAGTAACGTATCCATAACTGGTGGCGTTTCTTTCGGTTCAAATCCTTCTCCGTCCAATGAATAATTCCCGACCCCTGGTTTCACTAATAATGATGTTACTAAGGCTAATGTAATGGCTAGCGCAGTTGTTACAAGAAAAAATGAAACCGTTTTCAAACCAATACGACCCAATTTCTTTGGATCACTAATCCCTGCTGTACCTAAAATGAGTGTCACAAGTACAATCGGAACTACCATCATTTTTATCAAACTGATAAAAATTGTTCCTAACGGATGCAAAACATACGTATTGATGGGGTCAAAAAGATGAGGAAGGGCTAGATTGAAGATGAATCCTACAATAATTCCGAAACCCATTCCTAACAAAATCTTCTTTGAAAGTGACATTCCACTCACCTCCTAAAACTACTTGTAACAAACATATTCACAAAAACTACTTTGCATTCCTGTTTTTAGCAATATATTGATTGCCGGTCAGAAACAAAAAAAAGACTCGGAAACTCGTACAATAACGAGGACCAAGTCTTTTTTCTTATTGTAATTAAACTGCTTTTTTATATAGTTACTCATTGCCTCACGATTACTCAAAAGCTGGAGCAGCTGATTCTGGATAATTTTCTTCTAAGAATTGTTTCACTTCTGGACTTGTAACAGCATCCGCTAATTTTTGAACGAGATCAGAATCTGCATTATCTTCTCTTGCTACCAATGAAATAGCAAAATCATCAATTGGATCTTCCACAAGTAATGCATCTTTGCTTGGACTTAAATTTAAAGGCATTGCATATGACGGATACATTACTGATGCATCCGCATCATCATACATTCTTGCTAACATTAATAAATCAACTTCTTTGAACTGGTATTTTTTGGGATTTTCTTCAATATCTTGTAATGTTCCGTAAATGCCTGTACCTTCTTTTAATTGAATAACACCCTTCGCATCAAGAAATGCTAATGTACGACCTAAATTGGTTGGATCATTTGGCACCGCAATTGTTGCACCTTCAGGAAGCTCTTCCATGGATTTGTATTCTTTGGAATATAGTCCTAAAGCTGCATGGTAAACAGGCTCAACAACGACTAAGTTACTATTATTGTTTTCATTAAATGTTTGCATCCAAAGTGCGTGCTGGAAAAAGTTCGCATCCACTTCTTTCTCTGCTAATGCTGTATTGGGTTGAATGTTATCACTCACCACAACATTTTCTAATCGGATTCCTTGTTCTGCTAATAACTTTTCAGCTATCTCCATAATTTCTGACACGATTTCAATTGAACTAGCAGTAGCAACTTTTATGGTTTGTTCAGTATCTTTCTCTACATTCGTATTTTCTTCTGTTTCATTTTCTGCTTTACCACAACCTACTAATAATATCAGCAAGGCTGTAATCATCATCCATAGTTTTTTCATCATGTTATTCCTCCTAACTTTTAGCGCATATCAATTTTTTTAGAAATGGTTGTTCCGATAAATTGAATCAGCTGTACTAATATTATCATTATCATAATCATATAAAACATAAGTTCTGTTTCAAAGCGCTGGTATCCGTAACGGATTGCAAAATCTCCAATCCCTCCACCACCAACGACACCGACAATTGTAGAGTAGGAAATAAAACTAATCGTGGAAGTCGTCAAACCTAAAACAAGTCCTGAACGTGCTTCTACATATAAAAATTTAAATATTATTTTAGGTACAGAAGCCCCCATCGATAACGCTGCCTCCATTACTCCTTTCGGAACATCAATTAATGATTGTTCAACTAGTCTTGAATAATAAGCGACCGCCATAATCGCTAGTGGAACAGTTGCTGCCGCAGTTCCGATTGCTGTTCCAACAATCCACCGTGTAAAAGGGATAAGAAATACAACGAACAATAAAAACGGAAATGAACGAACAATATTAACAAATAGATTAAGAATAGAGAAAATGATTTGATTTTCTAACAATTGTCCTTTTCGTGTTAAATAAAGGAGCGTTCCTAAAGGTAATCCTAAAAATATCGCAAACATAATGGAAATTCCAACCATTATAAATGTTTCCCCGATTGACTGCCATATTTCAGTCTGGTATTGTACTAATATTTCCGGCATCATTAATCACGACCCCCTCGTAACTGGGCTAAAAACCAATCCGGATTGTGACTGTGTTCACGGATCCCTTTTGGTTCTATTTCAACCGTTTCATATACTTTTCCATTATCTAAGATCGTTACCCGATTACATATACTTTTTATTACGTCCATTTCGTGACTAACAATGACAATTGTAACCCCTAAATTTTTATTAATTGACTGAAGTACTTTAAGTATTTCTGCCGTCGTATTGGGATCAAGGGCCGATGTTGGTTCATCACATAATAAAATTTTCGGCTTATTAGCTAGTGCCCTTGCAATACCTACCCGTTGTTTCTGTCCCCCGCTCAATTGGCTAGGATACTTGTATACATACTCCTTCAAGCCGACAAAATTCAATACTTCCATTGCTCGATTATATCTCTCACTTTTTGGATACTTTGCTAATTCCAATGCAATTAAAACGTTATCTAGAATTGTTTTATTCAACACTAGATTAAATTGCTGGAAAATCATTCCAATCGACTGACGAGCAACACGTAATTGCTTTCCTTTCAATTTTGTAAAATCTTGACCATTTACAATGACAGATCCACTTGTCGGAACCTCTAGAAGATTAATTAACCTAAGTAATGTAGATTTACCAGCACCGCTACGGCCAATAATACCATAAATGTCTCCACGATTAATGGATAAGGAAATATGATCTAAAGCTTTGAACGTCTTATTATTTTGAATATACGTTTTACTTACG
>CADBNU010000305.1 GCA_902796085.1 Heyndrickxia coagulans | reverse complement strand
TGGCCGGAAAAATATGGTGGTATCGGTAGTGACTTTTTAGCTTATGCAATCGCAGTAGAAGAATTATCCCGTGTCGATGCATCTGTAGGGGTTACGTTATCCGCCCATACTTCTCTGGCAGGATGGCCAGTATACAAATTTGGTACGGAAGAACAAAAGCAAAAATATTTACGACCAATGGCTGAAGGAAAATCAATTGGTGCTTATTGTTTAACCGAACCAGGGTCAGGCTCTGATGCTGGAAATATGAAAACTATCGCACGAAAAGAAGCCGATCATTACGTTTTAAATGGATCAAAAATTTTCATCACCAATGGTGGTGTAGCAGATATTTATATTGTTTTTGCTCTAACAAATCCAGAATTAAAGCATAAAGGAACAAGTGCTTTTATTGTCGAAAGTAGTTTCCCTGGATTTAAAGTCGGTAAAAAAGAAGAAAAGCTCGGCATTCGTTCCTCACCTACGACAGAAGTAATTTTCGAAGATTGTATCGTACCAGCTGAAAACTTACTCGGTGAGGAGGGAGATGGTTTTAAAATTGCAATGATGACCCTCGATGGCGGGCGTAACGGCATTGCTGCCCAAGCAGTTGGCATAGCCCAAGGAGCCCTCGATGCAGCAGTGTCTTACGCAAAAGAACGTGAACAGTTTGGTAAACCAATTATGAAAAATCAAGGTGTGTCTTTTAAGTTAGCGGATATGGCAACGAATATTGAAGCAGCGAGACTATTAACCTATCAAGCAGCTTGGCTAGAATCAGAAGGTCTGCCTTATGGAAAAGCATCGGCCATGGCTAAACTATTTGCAGGGGATACAGCGATGAAAACAACGATTGAAGCAGTTCAAGTATTCGGTGGCTACGGCTATACAAAAGAATACCCTGTTGAACGTTTTATGCGTGATGCAAAAATTACTCAGATTTATGAAGGAACACAAGAAATTCAACGTTTGGTTATTTCGAGAATGTTATAGATTGTAAGATTGCAATAAAGGACGAAAAGGTTCGATTCGCACAAAAGATGAAGAGATCGCACACAAAAATGGTTATTTCGCACAAAAAATGAGGAAATCGCACGTAAAGAAGGCTATTTCGCACAAAAAATATGGAAATCGCACAAAAAATAGGCTAGTTCGCACAAAAACCATGGTCTAACTCTTTTAAGCCACTTGAAAAAGCTCATTTTAAATTAAAAATGTACAAAATCTTGTCCTAAAGACTTAAAAATTTAGAACTATCGTAGGTAGTTTTTTCAGTGGCCTTTTGTCTGTCAACCTACCTAGGAATGTGAGGTGGTTATTTGTCCGAAAAACAAAAGGTTCATGCCAATGTAAAAGATGAAAAACTGATCCAATTACGTAGAGAACAAATTGTCAAAGGAGCTATTTCTCTATTTAAAGAAAAAGGATTTCACCGTACCACGACTAGAGAAATAGCTAAACTTGCTGGTTTTTCCATTGGTACCCTATACGAATATATCCGTTCAAAGGAAGATATTCTCTATTTAGTTTGTGATCAAATTTATGATGAGGTACAGGAAAAAATTCAAAACGTTCTCAACTTAAAACAAGTAACAACGGAAACAATCCGGTTAGGAATTGCTGCTTATTTCCGTATTATGGATGAAATGCAAGATGAAGTGCTTGTTTTATATCAAGAAGCGAAATCGTTATCAAAGGATGCACTTCCTTATGTTTTAAAAAAGGAATTAAAAATGGTAGCGTTATTTGAACAATTAATAAAAGAATACACACATTACATTGGAATTGAATTACAAGTACATCAAATTAAATTATTGGCCCACAATTTATTTGTACAAGGGCAAATGTGGGGATTCCGTCGTTGGGCATTACACAAGGAATATTCATTACAACAATATACGGAATTACAAACGGAATTTTTTATTCAAACACTTCAATCTTTTGCCATAGCGAATAAATGACCAATCTGTTCGTACCTACGAAGTTAAGAAAAATATAATAGATAATTTTATTTTGCCAAAATAAAACAATTACCTAACGGATATTCAAAACGAATCCCTGCTTTAGAAAGTATGAGAAGGAGTGGTGAGGTTGAGTAAAGTTGTATATAAAGCAAAGCACCCAATCCGATTTGTCTCCGCATCCAGCCTCTTCGATGGTCATGATGCATCCATTAATATAATGCGCCGCATATTACAAGCTTCAGGTGCAGAAGTCATCCATCTGGGACATAACCGTTCAGTAGAAGAAATTGTTAATGCGGCCATTCAAGAGGATGTGCAAGGAATTGCGATTTCTTCTTACCAAGGCGGTCATATGGAATTTTTTAAATACATGTATGACCTTTTACAAGAAAAAGGTGCCGGCCATATTCGTATTTTTGGCGGCGGAGGCGGTGTCATTTTACCGAGGGAAAAAAGAGAACTAGAGGCATACGGAATTGCTGGGATTTTCTCACCAGAAGACGGTCGGAATCTTGGTCTTCAAGGTATGATTAATAAAATGCTAGAAGAATGTGATTTTTCTACAGTAACAGAGGATTTATCTGCCAAAATTGAACAGTTAAAGGAAGCTGATAGTTATACCGTTGCCAAATTTATCAGCCTTGCTGAACATTTAGTAGATAAACGTTCACAAGGAGTGCAAAAGGAACTAGCTACAACGGCAGAACAAACGCTAGAAAGGATCAAGCAAAGTGCAAAAAACATTCCAGTAGTTGGAATAACAGGAACAGGTGGTTCAGGTAAAAGTTCATTAACAGATGAACTTGTCAGACGTTTTGTAAACGAATTCCCGGATAAAAAGATTGCTATCTTATCGGTGGATCCAACAAAACAAAAAACGGGGGGCGCTCTGTTAGGTGATCGTATCCGCATGAACTCCATTTTCTCACCACGAGTATATATGCGTTCACTGGCAACGCGCAATTCAAGAAGTGAACTTTCACTTGCGATTAAAGATGCCCTTGCTGTTGTGAGAGCGGCGAACTACGATTTAATTATCGTTGAAACAAGCGGAATTGGCCAAGGGGATGCTGAAATTCGGGATATTAGTGATGTTGCTCTATATGTAATGACAAGTGAATTCGGGGCTGCTTCCCAATTAGAAAAAATCGACATGATAGACTTTGCGGATCTAATTGCCATTAATAAATTTGAGAAAAAAGGTTCAGAAGATGCAAAGCGGCTGGTTCAAAAACAATATCAACGCAGCCATGAATTATTTGATCGTGATTATTCCGAAATGCCGGTATACGGAACGATCGCAAGTCAATTTAATGATCCAGGAACGAACGCTCTTTTTGCTGCTCTCATTGAACAATTAAATGAAAAATGCGATCTTGATTGGGAAACAAAATATTCAAAAGAAGAAGTTTCAGGTAAACGCGATGTTATCATACCGCCAAGCAGAAGTCATTATTTACGTGAAATAGTGGATACGGTAAGAAACTATCATAAAAAGGCGGAACAACAGGTTGAGTATGCTCGCAACTTATTCCAAATAGAAGGGGCTATTAATCTAGCAAAGGATAAAGGTGATAGCGGAGCCATCATCCACTCGTTAGAAGTGTTAAAATCTGAAGTGGAAGCAAAACTAACGGAGCAGTCAAAGAAAATTTTACAAAAATGGGAAGAGTTAAAGGAAAAATATAACCAAGATCAAATCGTTACAAAAGTTCGCGATAAAGAGATTGTTACAGAACTAAAAACGAAAAGTTTATCTGGTTTACTGATACCAAAAGTTGTTTTACCAAAATACAAAGATTATGGCGAAATTTTAAAATGGGTATATAAGGAAAATGTCCCTGGTTCTTTTCCGTTTACCGCTGGTGTATTCCCATTTAAGCGGAAAGGTGAAGATCCAAAGCGTCAATTTGCCGGTGAAGGAACACCAGAGCGGACGAATCGCCGTTTTCATTACTTATCAAAAGACGATCCTGCCAAACGTCTCAGTACAGCCTTTGATTCTGTAACATTGTATGGGGAAGATCCAGATTGGCGTCCAGATATTTTTGGGAAAGTTGGCGAAAGTGGTGTAAGCGTTTGTACACTGGATGATATGAAGAAACTATTTAAAGGATTTGACTTATGTCATCCATTAACATCGGTATCTATGACAATTAACGGTCCTGCACCGATCATTCTTGCAATGTTTATGAATACCGCTATTGACCAACAAGTGGAAATTCAAGAAAAAGAACTCGGTCGTCCACTGACAAAAGAAGAATATGAAAAAGTTAAGGCGTATACACTATCAACGGTGCGCGGTACGGTCCAAGCTGATATTTTAAAAGAAGACCAAGGCCAGAACACGTGTATTTTTTCAACAGAGTTTGCTTTACGAATGATGGGGGATATTCAACAATACTTTATTGACAACAATGTTCGTAATTATTACTCGGTTTCTATTTCTGGTTATCATATTGCAGAAGCAGGTGCCAACCCAATTACCCAACTGGCTTTTACACTAGCGAACGGTTTTACGTATGTAGAATATTATTTAAGCCGCGGCATGCATATTGATGATTTTGCACCAAACTTATCCTTCTTCTTCTCTAACGGCCTTGATCCAGAATATAGTGTCATTGGCCGGGTAGCACGACGTATTTGGGCAATTGTGATGAAGGAAAAATACGGTGCTAATGAGCGCAGTCAAAAACTTAAATACCATATTCAGACGTCAGGTCGTTCACTGCACGCTCAAGAAATTGACTTTAATGATATAAGGACAACACTACAGGCGTTAATGGCCATTTACGACAACTGTAACTCCTTGCATACGAACGCCTATGACGAAGCGATTACTACACCAACGGAAGAATCTGTACGTCGAGCAATGGCAATTCAAATGATTATTACTAAGGAATACGGTTTAGCGAAAAACGAAAATCCTTTACAAGGTTCCTTTATTATTGATGAATTAACAGATCTTGTTGAAGAGGCTGTTTTACAAGAATTTGAACGGATTAACGACCGCGGAGGTGTCCTTGGTGCAATGGAGCATCAGTATCAACGCGGAAAAATACAAGATGAATCGATGTACTATGAAATGAAAAAACATACAGGAGAGCTGCCAATCGTCGGAGTCAATACATTCTTAAATCCTAATCCTCCTTCTGAGGAAGAAATCGATAATATGGAAGTTGCACGGGCAACAAAAGAAGAAAAAGAAACTCAAATTCGTAACTTGAATGAATTTAAAGAAAAACATAAAGATAAAGTTGATGCTGCATTGAACAAATTAAAAGAGGTTGCCATTTCTGGCGGTAATATTTTTGAAGAATTAATGGAGACCGTAAAAGTTGCTAGCCTCGGTCAAATTACCAATGCCTTGTATGAAGTTGGCGGACAATATCGAAGAAATATTTAATAAAGTGGGCACTGATCAATCGTTTGTTTGACAGTGCCCTATTCTTTCATTGTATCAAAAGGACAGTCATAATCGTCGTTATTTTGAAAAAGGTGTTTCGAAAAACATTTGATTATTTAACTTTATGATGTAAACTATATGTTGAATAATCTTTTGAGAATGGAAGGGCTAAATATGAACCAATCTTTTAAATTGGGAAGTGAATGTTTTTTGAAAAAAATCCTTCTAGGCGTAGGTATTTTTATAATCACAGTTTTCATTACAATTTTCTTTTATCAGAAACAACTCGGTGCTATTCCTTTATTATTACTTGCCGTTTTTTTAATTTACCAATCTGTGAAGACTTTAAAAAATAATAAATAGTTTCTATAAAGTTTATGTAGCATAAATGGAAAACTTTTGTTTATAATGAATAATATGTCATTTTTTCGGGTAAAAATGTTTTCGAATTAAGAATTCCTAGATATAATTAGAGAACAAAAGCTTTTGTTAAGATAGAAAGGACGTGCAAAAGTGAATTTTAGCGAATTGACGAAAGAAGAGTTGCATGAATTGTCTTTAATTGAAATTACATATTATATTTTAAGTGAAAAAAAACAACCAATGGCATTTAATGATTTAGTAGATGAAATCGCTGAATTGTTAGGTAGTACGAAAGAAGAGATTGTTGATAAAATTGCCCAATTTTACACGGACTTAAACATTGACGGACGGTTCTTAAATGTTGGAGGAAATACTTGGGGTATAAAAGCTTGGTACTCCGTTGATCAATTCGAAGATGATATCGTACCAACTGTCAAACGGAAGAAGAAAAAAGCGAAAATCTTGGATGATGAGTTCGATGATGAATTTGATGAACTGGACGATGAAGATTTAGATCTATATGATGA
>CADBNU010000304.1 GCA_902796085.1 Heyndrickxia coagulans | reverse complement strand
TTTATACGTTAAGAAAGTATAAATTTCCAGCAAAGAAGCGAATTCGACGTAGTGGGAAATTTTAAGAATTAAGTATAAGTGCTCTTGTGGCTTTGCCATCGCCTAAAGGCTCGGCAGTCGCCGAGTTTTCTTTAAAAATGTATTCGGGGTTGGCAACCACTTGGCGAATATGAAGGTCGGATTTTATCCCTATTTGTTGTGGTTGAACGGACGAAGAGTAATCGGACGAAGAGCAATCGTACCCAAGTGCGTCTTAACTTCAATCCATTCATTGCCATCAATTTACCATGGTTCTCTAAAGACATTCCGACCGTACTTGTTTCCCTGGCAAATCCATATCATTTAATCGATGTCCCGTACGTATCTACATTCATCAATGGATACTCGGACAACACATATACAGTCGATGCGATCGTGGAAAAAATGATGGGAAATTCAGCATTTAAAGGAATTAACCCAGTTGACCCATATTGTGGCAATCGTTGGGATGTTCATTTGTATGATTAAACTTCTTTTTGCTATCAAGAGATTTAAGTCAATGTGTTCCTTGTCAAGATCTTTTAACAGAACAAAATTCAAGAGTTGAAACGAGTATAGATGAACATAAACAAGCATGTGTTGAGAAAAACGGAAAATTTGCCTGTAATTATTTTCCAACTGGTGGAGAAAAAACACTCAAATCAAACTGGACAATTGGCAAAGATTTACAAATATGGTGGTTTAATCCTAGAGACGGAAAATGCTATTTACAAAATAATTCCATTACCTATAATTCCAATGAGGATTTCTGTACTATCAAAAATTGACTTACTAAAAATTAAAACTCCGACCTCTGGGGATGAACAAGATTGAATATGCATGATTGAACACACCGACAATAGTACAACAATTCTGGAAAAGGCACAGATTTATGGTGAAACACCTGTACCTCCTGGGATTAAAAAAGTTTTTGCATGGTAACAAAATCATTTTTAGGTTATAGATAACTCTCAATTCTTTAAGCTCCGGTTAATTTCGGGGCTTAAAGCATTTTTATCCAAGATGCATGAAAATAATTAAAGCTTCTAAAGGCATTTGTGAAATTGACTTTACACTTTATTAGCAAAAAAAATAAAGCCTTCATTGGCTTTTTTATTGTTGGCTTATCCGCTCCATCTCAACTTCAAGCTTATAAACTCTTTTATTTAATACTTCTGTTTTGTTATCAACGTATTCTTCTAAATTTTTCGAATACTGACTAAGACTTGTAGAAATATCTTTAATTATCTGTTGCTTAACTTGTCTGATTTCAACCAGCAATTCCTGTTTAACATTCTCTAAACCCTGTTTAACATTCTCTAAACCCTGTTTAACATTCTCTAAATCTTTTTTAACAGGCTCGATTTCTTCTTTTATTACGGTTCGTAAAGCTTGCAATAACTCTACATCCATAAACCCTTCTCCCCTCCTTTTTTCCTATTATATCACCTATTTTACAAAAGTAGGCATAGAATTTTCAAATCTTATCAATCTCGCCCTAGTTACGTTGAGACAGTTAAACCATGAGAAAACCAATGTTGAAAGTGAATGCATTCAAATACTCAATGTTTACCATCGTTACACTGCTCATCATGAATAAATTAGCTTAATAATGTCTTCCATGCTAATAATTCCAATATACTGGCAAAGTGGGAAATTAATTGCTGCTGCGATGGTCGGTATTTTATTGTTGCCAGCAGGAATTATCAACGGGATGTCTCAGCGGTTTCCTGTAAATTACACGATAGATTTGGGACAAAATAGCTTGTTCAAATGTTCAAATTGGATTTGTTTTAATATTATTGCTGCGATAATACTTTTGAAATTAATAGTTCCTCTTCTGTTTTGTTTGTTTTAGGAGGAAATATTTTACTTATGATTGTACACCGTCTCCTGCTCAAGCAAATGGTTTAAATGACTTGCCGAGGGAATTATCTCCTGACGGTAATGCAATTTTGAACACTGCTCAACAAGTCAGCGTGGCATTTGCAACTGCTCTAACTACAACATTTTTATCTGCAGGAGTGTCAGCTTATTTGATCCATAGAAGTCGTACAGCAGCTGTAACAAATGGTGTGCGATGCGGATTTGTGTTTACGGTCGTATAAACAATTCTTGGTCTAATTCTCTCATTTTTTGTCAAACCAGCAGGTGATATAAAAAAAAAAAAAGAACAAAAAGAACTTCAACCGAAACAACAAACTGATTTTTAAAATATTTTTATTAAAAAACCTCCAAAGAACATGTGCTTGGAGGTTCTTCATATTTGTTAGTGTTTCACCAATTGATTCATCAGCGCAATCCTTTCTAAATACCGTCCGATTACTTTTACAATCCGTCTTTGAGTGGTTCGATCGACGGTAATTAAGCAGGATTGTTATTGTAATTTACTAGCAAAGAATGTAACTGGTAGCTGTTCATTTCAAGTCACATCAATTATAGTTGGTTCTTTTCAGTTATTATATTATATATTTATGATAAGTTAAGAAAATGTAAAATGGTAGTCTTAAAATCACATTAATCACTCTTTACTAATTTTCCGTTATAAACGCATGATATAAGTTAGTTTATTCCCAAAAATAGCAAACCTACTTATTCAAAGTGTAGGTTTGCCAATATTTCATACAAAATGTTTTTTAAACTTGAAATTATTTATGATTATTCCAAGGATGATATAAATGAATATAGACACTATTTAAAAGTTGAACGACAATATATTGAAATTATTAAACGGTTTTGGGGGATAAGTCCAGTTTATATCCTGAACAATATGAATACAGAACTTTTAGAGTTTTTAAAGGATTATACAGATGAAAAAGAAGGTTCCTTATTAAAGTCAATCAATGATCAAACAAAAGAACATAATGGTAGTTTATTACTATATGAAAAATTTTCTGTGATACAACTTCTGGCTAAGCTAAGTTTACGGGAAAAGTTAGAGTCATGTTTTGTCTTTCCTAATATGAAGATGATTTTATGGATTAATGGGCTAATTTGTAAGGTTTTTTTAGGTGATAATCATTATAAAGAATTAGTAAAATTAATATCCACAACGCATGGTCTTTATTTGCGAAAAGTATAATTAAAAATTTGCCAATCGACATTTCAACTTGAATGAACGGTTCCAAAAATTTTTAAAAGTGGATGGACTTCAATTGAAATCCATCCACTTATTTTTTTATAACAAAGACTTATACAACATTTCAATTTCCTCAATACTCGTATCACGCGGATTCCCACCTGTACATACATCTGCAAAGGCGTCTTTGGCAATGGCAGGAATGTCTTCTTCTTTGACACCGAGTTCAGCGATTGTTTGTGGAATGCCAACATCTTTACCTAATTGTGCTACCGCTTCAACTGCAGCAACTCTCGCTTCTCCCAGGCTCATTGCATCGACATTATTTACCCCTAAAGCTTTGGCAATATCCCGATATTTTTCACCGGTGTAATCTGCATTGTATTTCAAAATCGTTGGTAAAAGTGTCGCACAGGCAACACCATGTGGCGCATTGTAACGAGCACTTAATGGGTGGGCCATACCATGAACAAGTCCAAGACCAACATTAGAGAAACCCATACCGGCAACATATTGTGCCAATGCCATATCTTATCTTGCCTTTACATCACCGGCAACCGATGCACGCAGCGAACGGCCAATGATTTCAATCGCTTTAAGATGAAACATGTCTGTAAGTTCCTATGCTCCTTTTGTGATGTATCCTTCAATTGCATGAGTTAATGCATCCATTCCGGTTGCAGCAGCAAGTCCCTTTGGCATCGACAACATCATGTCACTGTCAACAAATGCGACAACCGGAATATCATGGGCGTCCACACTTACGAACTTGCGATGGTTATTTTCATCGGTAATCACATAATTGATTGTTACTTCCGCAGCTGTTCCGGAAGTTGTCGGGATAGCAAAAATTGGTGCACTTGGATTTCTTGTGCCCGGATCTCCTTCAAGACTTAACACATCCGCATGTTCAGGGTTTGTTATGATAATTCCGATTGCTTTTGCCGTATCGATTGGTGAACCGCCACCGATAGCAATGATGTAATCTGCTTCTGCTTGTTTATAAGCTTCAACCCCTGCTTTGACAACGGCAACAGTTGGGTTTGGTACCGTTTGGTCAAAAACTTCATAGGCTAAGCCGCTCGCATTTAATAAATCGGTAATTTTACTGACAACATGAAATTTGACTAAATCAGCGTCTGTTACAATCAATGCTTTTTTGAA
>CADBNU010000303.1 GCA_902796085.1 Heyndrickxia coagulans | reverse complement strand
ATGGATTACTGGCACAGAACATGTAAGGGAAACTATTCCATTCCCTCGTCTATTAAACAGACTATGGCCATAATTGAAATAAAAGGGAGCTGCACTAGGCAGCTCCTTAATTATGTAAGAGAACATACAAATTTGATCTTCTCGATTATTCATCAAAACTAACAAAAAATGTATCCGGACCTGTTTGGATGAAACTTCCGCCTTTCGGTTCTATACTAGCCTTTAATGCTTTAAAATTTTTGACATTTATATTATCAAAGTAAATTTTTATTTCTCCATTTTTTATTGGTAAAATGTGATTTTCAACTGTATTATCTGTATAAATAATCCATAATTGATAGTCACGATTAATTAATTGTTCCAATCCCTTTACGTGTAACAGCATCTCTTTCGTGATCTCATTTACCCACACATGTCCATTAATTTGATCCTTATGATTTACTGGTTCAATTGATAGTTGTTTTGTATATTGTTGTTGATAATTTTCCTTTAAACTTTCATTATTCTGTTCCGTTAAGATATTCATTTGGTTGAGATCTGTACGAAATAATTTTACTGAAAATAAAATAAGCATCAAAATTGTCATACTCAAAACTAAAAATCGTGATTTTAAATTCCTAGTCTGACTATCTTTTTTCTGCATTTTTTCCCAACTATGCCAGATCCGCGAACTTAATGTATAAGAAGGATTTTTTGATTCATCTATGTTATGTAGCAGTAGATTTTGCCAATAATATAACCGCTCACGACACTTATCACAATGGTGTATATGTTTTTGTATCGATTCATATTCCTTTCCTATGACATTGTTCAGTAAATAATCAATTAATTTTTCTTCTAAAATATGTTGCTTAAATTTCACTTTTCTTTTCACCTCGTTTCGGTTCCAACCAATCTTTTAAAGTTTTTTGTTTGCGTAAATTATTTAACCCATAACGAATTAATGATTTCACGGAACCTAAAGGTTTTTGCATCGTTTTGGCAATTTCTCTATGAGTTTCTCCTCGAAAATAAGAACGAATAATGGCTTCCCGTTGTTCTACAGGTAAATATTTTAATGCATCAAGGACTAAGTTTTTCTCGAATAATCGGAGGAACTGTAAGTCTGCACCTTTAACCCTGCCTTTCTTGTCAATTAGCTGCTCAAGTCGGTTGACGAATAAAAGTTTATTTTTCCTTAGGCGGTCAATTGATCTACTTTTTGTTTTTACAGCTATCCAAGCTTCAACACTACCTTTTTTTTGGGAGTATTGATTTGCCTTTTGAAGAATTTCAAGGAAAACATCGTGACAAACATCTTCAGCTTCCGGTTGGTCGTGAAGAATAGAAAAAGCAATTTGGTATACGAAGGAAATATATTTTTCATAAAAGGTATGAAAGGCTGTACGAGAACCAGAAGCAATATTTTTTAATAATTGAATACTATCTTGTTCTTCCATTTTCAAGCCTCCTTATTATACCTATTTGTCTTTCTCTATTCATTAATGACGAGATACACGAGAGATAGTTACGAGCTTTATTTATAATTTCATATTTATAAAATATAAAAACTTTCTACATAAGCAAATCTAAAAAAAGTTGTAATACGTATTCTTTATGAAACAAAAAAAGGGAGGTATTAGTAATGATAAAGAGATTTAAAAAAATTTTTACAATTATAGTATTGAGTTTTTTAATGTGTACTTCTCTTAATCCACATGGGACACAGGCCGTAGAAAATGTATTATTATTCACTCCTTATACTGGATTATCAGCTTCACCCGGAGAGACCATTGACTATAACGTTACTGTCATAAATAGTGGATCGACTATAAAAACGATGTCATTTTCGTTAGATGGATTACCTAAAGGTTGGAACTATCAACTATCAGCTAATGGTAGGGAGATTCAACAATTATCAGTAAAGGCAAATAGTGAGGAAACAATAAATCTAGCCGTGACAGTCCCAGGAGAAGTCAAACAAGACGATTATCGTTTTACATTAGTCGCAAAAGAAGGAAGTGGCAGTTCATCACTACAGTTTTTAGTTCATATAACCGAGGAGGGTACAACAGTATCTGATCTTTCAACTGAACAAGCAAATTTACAAGGTCATGCTGACTCACAATTTACATATACGGCAACAATACGTAATCGGACAGCTAGTCAAAAAAATTACGCTTTAAGTTCACAAGCCGGAGAAGGTTGGGGAGTTGTGTTCAAATCTGGTGCAGATTCAATCTCATCAATTGCGGTTGAGCCAAATGAATCAAAAGATATTACCATTGAAGTTACTCCACCAGAAAACATAAAAGAGGGTACTTATGAAATACCTATTCGTGCACAAGCAGGAGAGATAACTGCTGATTTAACATTAGAAGCTGTAATTACAGGTAGTTATGCTATGGAACTTACAACACCGGATGGTAATCTAAGTACCGATATTACTGCGGGAAAGGATAAAGTTATTGATTTAGTTGTTAAAAATACTGGCACGGCATCACTTGTTGATATTAACTTGTCAGCTCAAACACCACCAAATTGGGAAACAGAATTTGATAAAAATACCATTGCTCAACTCGAACCTGGAAAGTCAGAAACCATTAAGGTGACTGTAACGGCTTCAGATGAAGCGATTGCTGGTGATTACGTTGTGACATTTTCAGCGTCTTCTGCGGAAACATCATCAGAAGCCACATTTCGCATTTCCGTTGAAACATCAACACTTTGGGGGATCGTTGCAGTATTGATCATTGCACTTGTAGTCGCAGGATTATATTACATTGTTAGAAAATATGGGAGGAGATGAAGTTGACAGAAGCTATAATTAAAATAGAAAATTTAACAAAGCAATATGATGATCAAATTGTTGTTGAGCAGTTATCTCTTTCCATAAAAAAAGGGGAAATCTTTGGATTGCTTGGGCCAAACGGTGCTGGCAAGACGACAACTATTCTTATGTTATTGGGATTAAGTGAGCCAACTGCAGGTAGAGTTTACGTATGTGGAATAGACTCTACCCGAAATCCGATAGAAGTAAAACAAAAGGTTGGTTATTTACCAGATGATGTGGGATTTTATTCAAATATGACAGGGTTAGAAAATCTAGTTTATACAGCTCGTTTAAATGGATTGGAAAAAAATGAAGCAGAGAAAAGGGCAAGATATTTATTAACAAAAGTAAACTTGATCGATGTTGCTCATAAAAAAGCAGGCAAATATTCTCGAGGAATGAGACAACGATTAGGTTTAGCAGATGTGCTGATAAAAAATCCCGAAGTGATCATTTTAGATGAGCCAACCTTAGGAATTGACCCTGAAGGAGTACGTGACATTTTACAATTAATAAAACAACTGAATAGAGAAGAACAGATTACAGTTTTGTTATCTTCTCATCATTTACATCAAGTACAGCAAATATGTGATCGTGTTGGTATTTTTGTCTCTGGTAAGCTGATAGCAGAGGGGAATATGGATACACTTGCCCGGAAATTATTTTTACAAGATACATTTACGATTCATGTTAAGTGTCATCCAATTTCTGAAAAGCTACGAGTAGCCGTAAAACAGTTACCATATGTAAACAAAATTGAAATTGAAGATGATACTATGATCATCTATAGTAAGGAAGATGTATCAGCACAAATTAGTCATATGGTTATAGAATTAGGATCACGTTTATATGAGATTCAAAAGAAAAATTTCGGTTTAGATGAAATTTATCACCGTTACTTTGAAGGGCGTGAAAGTGATGAGGTTAAACATCTTTAAACCTATTTTGCGCTTCGAAAGGTTGGACAAGAAGAACCATAATCGATCTGTATTTTCGGCAATTGTCCAAAAAGAGTTTGCTGACAATATTAGGAGCTGGCGCATTATGATTTTATTAGCCATTATTTTATTAACATGTATCGGCTCCCTTTATACTGCGGTCACATCCATTCAAGATGTGATTGACCAATTAAGTAAAGAATCGCAACAAATCGGTCAAGATCTGTATTTGTTTTTACAATTATTTACCGTTAGCGATGGAACACTTCCTTCATTTATTACATTTGTTGCATTTTTAAGTCCATTACTAGGGATTGCCCTTGGCTTTGATGCGATAAATATGGAAAGAAATAAGGGGACGTTATCGCGTATAATGGCACAACCAATTCCTCGAGACTTTGTCATAACTGGAAAATTTTTTGCTTCCCTTTTGTTATGTACAATTTTATTTCTTTCATTAGGATTATTAGTTACAGCTTTAGGTATATTAATATTAGGTATACCACCAACGTTTGAAGAGTTTTTACGAATCTTATTCTTTTTATTTATTTGCATCGTCTATATCGCTTTTTGGCTGAATTTAGGCATTTTATTCTCTGCGATCTTCAAACAAGCTGCAACATCAGCTCTATCATCAATAGCTATATGGTTATTTTTTAGTACTTTTTATTCAATGATTATCAATCTTTTATCAAAATCTTATTTAACCCCACATTCATTTACAACAGTAGAGGACGCAATGAATCGTTCAGAATTTATCTTAAACTTACTAAGACTTTCACCAAATTATCTATTTAATGAATCAATTACAACATTACTTTCCCCAACAGTGCGTAGTTTAGGGCCGTTGACTGTGGAACAAACGGTCGGTGCCGTAGCTAGTCCGTTACCATTAAGTCAAAGTTTACTATTGATCTGGCCCCAAATTACAGGTCTAATCGCAGCTACATTAATTTGTTTTGCTCTTGCTTATATCATCTTTATAAGACAAGAAATTCGTGCCCATTAGTATAAACGACGATTATGATAGGACCCGGTTGTTTATATAAGACATTCGGGTCTTTTTTTATGGAATATTAAATTCCTTCACAATTTAATACTATAATCAAAAAAATGCGTAATAATATTTAAAGAACGTGTGGCTTATCAGAGAAACTGATTCATGCTATACTTAATTTGAGGTGCTGAAAATGGACAAAAAAATGTTTCTTTCATGGATAGAAGAAGGGGTTGTACCAATTCCTTCTTTTTTATTCACTTATTATAAAAAAATTGGGTTAACTGATCTTGAATGTATGGTCTTGTTACATATTTATACTTTTATTAAAAAAGGAAATGATTTTCCAACACACGTTGAAATCGCAGAAAGAATGTGTATTTCGACTGAGAAGTGCGCTCAATTAATAGGTTCCCTCGTTCAAAGGGGGTATTTACAAATTATCAATGGCAAAACAGCTGATGACATATACTTTGAGAAGTATTCACTTCAACCTCTATGGAGCCGTTTATTGGACGAACATATTTTAAATGAAAAGGGCGAAATTCAAGCGCAAAAAAAAGAAGATGAAGGAAATGTCTTTACGATGTTTGAACAAGAATTCGCTCGTCCACTTTCACCGATAGAAATTGAAACAATTACCATGTGGCTAGATAACGATCATCATGAGCCTAGTTTAATTAAGGCTGCCTTAAAAGAAGCTGTTATGTCAGGAAAGTTAAATTTCCGCTATATTGACCGTATTTTATTTGAGTGGAAGAAAAATGGTATTAAAACCGTTGAGCAAGCACAAGAACATGGTAGAAAGTTTCGCATACACCAACAACAAAAAAGGAATTTAGATGAACCGAGAAAAAGGACCGATTCTATACCATTTTATAACTGGTTAGAAAATTAAAAGGGAGAAGAGATATGCTTACAAAAAAAGAAATTCGCTACTGTTTAGATGAAATAGCACGGATGTTCCCAAATGCCCAATGTGAGTTAAATCATCGTAATCCTTTTGAATTACTAATTGCTGTTGTTTTGTCAGCACAATGTACAGATGTGTTAGTCAATAAAGTCACGAAAACATTATTCGAAAAGTATAAAACACCAGAAGACTATCTACGTGTTCCATTAGAAGAATTGCAACAAGATATTCGATCCATCGGACTATGGAGAAATAAATCAAAAAATATCCAAAAGCTTTGTCAAATATTAATTGAAAAATATGATGGTGAAGTACCGGCTGATCGTGACTTACTTATGCAACTTCCCGGAGTTGGTAGGAAAACAGCAAACGTTGTTGCATCTGTAGCTTTCGGTATACCTGCTATTGCTGTAGATACTCATGTGGAAAGAGTGAGTAAGAGATTAGGTATATGTCGATGGAAGGACACCGTTTTGGAAGTAGAAGAAACTTTAATGAAAAAAGTACCGAAGGATGAATGGGGGATTACACATCACCGTCTTATTTTCTTTGGAAGATATCATTGTAAGGCCCAACGGCCAAACTGTTTAGAATGTCCATTACTATCGCTTTGCAGAGAAGGAAAAAAACGAACGAAAGGTCTTGAATTATCAAATGAAAAAGAGTGATCCATTATATCATCCATTGTTTTTCATAGATACAGAGGAGCCAAAGGATTTTTTTCCTGATGAAAATGTTTATTATAAATCAAGTGACATGAAACATCGGTTATACCCGTGGAACACCCCAGACGAATCGGTAAAAGATTTAATAAGTCAATGGCATGATCTTAATTCGATCATTTGTCATAATTTTAAACAAAGACAAAAGGATATGATACAAAGAAAGATGGTAAAAGCGCTAAGTTTATTTATGAAACTTCTTTTTTGGTCAAATGGATCTCCTGTAACCCTAAACAATTTAAAAAAAGATTTAGGGAATTTATCCATTAAACCAATAAATATCGTTGATCGTCTTTCTTTCATTATGGAAAAACCTTCCCTATATCCGTCATTTTTACAATTGTCCGAGTTATTTGTTGAACAACATAAAGCATATTATCGCAATAAAGTGATGGTTGCAAAAAAAGAGTGAATCGAGTTTATTCGATTCACTCTTTAATATTAGATAGATTTAATTGATCTATTCTCCAGATTCATCATCATTCGGATTATCGCCTACATTATCTTGATCATCCTTATTTTCGGTTTCTGGTGTGTCCGCATTGTTTTTTTCTTTTCCACGTGGTTTTTCATTTCCACCGTCTTGACCATTTCCATTCCCTTGATTATTTTTATTCTCACTTTGCTCGTCACTTTGATCTCTTTCGTTTCCTTCGTCCGATTCATTTGCGTCATGATCATCTTCATTATTTTCGTTTCCACTTTCTTGATCAATTTCATCATTCGAATTATCATCTGGTTGTTCCTCTTCATCAGGTTCTTCAACAAAAGTAGAAAGATCTAGAGAAACACTAGCAGGATCACTCTTATTCCCATCTTTTACAGCATAAACGGTAAATGTATATTTTAAACCAGGAACGACATTTTCAACTTTCAGTCCATTTTTCTTCGTTGTACTTATCAATTCTTCAGCTGAACCATCGATCGACACATAAACTTCGAATGATACGCCTTTTATCTTTGAATTGAAATTCCAATTTAATGTTGCCTTTTGTGCATTTTCATTGTAATCCGCACTTAAATTCGTAACAGCCGGTAATTTATCGTATTTTGTTGATACCTCTGTCGGTTCTGTTCCTTTTACAAAATATTCATAGTAAATTTCACTACTTGGTGTAAATTGACTTGCTTTTTTCGGTGGATTAGAACCTTTTTCTATGGCAACTTTAACAACACTATCTGGTTGCTTAAAATCTGGTGTATCAATACCATCATGTACATAGGTCATTAACTTTTTAAATAATGTCATAGCGATACGCGTTTCTGGAGAATATAATGCTTTGCTACGATCTGAATAACCGACCCAAATGGCAGCAGTATAATTTGTCGAATATCCACCAAACCATGAATCTGGCACACCACCTTGTTTAATACCCCATCTTTGTTTATCTTCCTCTGAATAGTTAGAGGTTCCGGTTTTACCTGCAATCGGCACACCAGGTACTTGGGCTCTTGTACCGGTTCCACTTGTTACAACGTCTTTTAACATGTCAGTAATGAGGAATGCTGTATAATCTTGCATCACTCTTTTTGATTTAGGAGACATATCAATTTCTCTTCCATCAGGAAGAACAACTTTTCTTACTGCATGTGGTTCATTATAAATACCGTCATTACCAAAGGCGGCATATGCTCCTGCTAAGTGGATTGGCGCAATACCATTTTCCATGCCACCTAACGCATATGATTCTCCAACGTATTCATCCTTGTTTAAAGGAATGCCAAGATTTCTTGCGAACTGTTCAACATTATCTTTTCCAGCCTCTTGAAATGCTTTTACAGCTGGAACGTTCCTGGACCATTGTAAATGATAACGCATCGTTTGATTACCCGTATATTGTCCATCATGGTTGCGAATAGTTGTATCTGTCCCTGAATACTTGTACGGTTCATCATTTAAAATTTGTGCTGGAGACCATTTTAAATGTTCAATTGCTGGTCCATAGCCAAAAATAGGCTTCGCCGTTGATCCAGGATGTCTTGTATTATCGATAGCATAGTTAAATCCACGCTTGACGGTTTGTTTTCTTCCGCCACCTATAGCTCGAATTTCACCATTTTTCGTATCCGTTAAGATGACACCTGCTTGAATTTCATCATTCGAAAATCCGACAGAATCATCGTTGTTTAATAAGTCATATACCTTTTCTTGTGCACCTTTATCCATTGTTGTATATATTTCTAAACCATCCGTATATATATTAAAACCAAGTTCTCCTACTTCATCGATTACTTTATCAATAAAAGTATCGTAAGGTGTATTTTCCTTTTCATCTTCTTCTTTGGAAACTACAAGGTCAGAAACATCCACATTTTGGGCATCATTCATTTCTTTTTCGGTAATAAAGCCATGTTGATGCATTAATTTCAAGACTGTTTTCTTTCGGCCATTAGCTAAATCTGGATTTACTAAAGGGTTATATGCATTTGGTCTTTGTGGAAGTCCTGCGATAACTGCAGCTTCAGGTAATGTTAGTTCATCTAGCGATTTACCGAAATATTCTTCACTTGCCTTTTTAATCCCATACACATTTCTACCCATGTTGACTTTATTGACATACATTTCAAAAATTTCTTCTTTTGTAAAATGTTGTTCTAGCTGAATGGCTAACCAAGCCTCTTGAACTTTACGCTTCAATGTTTTTTCCTGTGATAAAAACGATAGTTTCACGACTTGCTGGGTTAAGGTTGATGCCCCTTGAGAACCAAATCCTTCAGTAATATTACTTAATACTGCCCCACCTAAACGTATAATATCAATACCGTTATGTTTAAAAAAGCGAACATCCTCAGTGGCTAATATTGCATTACGGACAAGTTCAGGTATTTCTTCATAACTAACTAAATCTCGTTTTTCTGTACCAAGTTCGACAATTGGTTCTTTATTCATATCATAAATCGTTGATGGAACAGAATCTTTTAAAGCAGCAGGGTCAAATTTTGGTGCATCGCTGATCCAGTAGGCAACAACACTAACACCAGCAATGAGACCAATAAATCCTAATACAAGTAGAGTCAGGAAAACACGCTTTGCTATCGTTTTCCATGATTTCTTCTCAGCAGCACTACTTTTTGTCCGATTTTTTCTTTGTTTTTCTTTTTCTCTTCTTTCTGTCCTAGATTTATATTGCTCTGACATAACGTATCTTCCTTTCATTCCAACTTTAATAGTGCGTCACTATATGATGGAATTTAAAAGTATTATTTGTTCATAATGTCTAATTTTATTATAAACGGAAAAAATAAAAAACGATTAGATAAAAATATTTTAAAATTTAGTAATATATTTGATCGACAATTTTTAAATAATCAATTCGAGGTTGAAAGCCAATTGGGATATGGTGTCCGTAATGATTGATTTCATCCTTCGCAATCGACTTTCTGCCTCCATTTTCCATACGCTCCCAAAATTTTAATAAGTACTTACCTTCTAGTAAAAATATTTCTTCAGTTGTAGAAAAGCGAATAATAACAAATGAAATTCCATCACATGCTAAAACTTGTTTAATATGGTTAATTTGATGAGCATGAAAGTTTTGTAAAGGAATTGAAGTTTTGCTTTTTGTTTCTTTTGCTTCAAAGTCTATATATTTTCCTTTATATACACCATTATAATCCGTTGTGGAAGGTGTTTTAAAATAAGCTTCT
>CADBNU010000302.1 GCA_902796085.1 Heyndrickxia coagulans | reverse complement strand
TCCTGTTTCCTTTTATTGAAACTATTCACGAAACACGGTTTGCTGTGGGTGAAACTCTTGCCCATTTAGAATATTTACGTTCCAAAGATGAATGCAAACGGGAACTTGTCAATGGAAAATATGTGTATTTTGTATAAAAAAAGGTCTGTCATTCTAATGGAAGGGCCAATCAAGTGGCACACCCGATTCTCCTTGGAGCGGTAACGTGTGCTTGACAAATTTTCATTGAACTCTGAACGGGTGAAAAAGCCATTGTCATAAAAGGCTCTTTGATTTCCGAGCCGCAGCCATGGACTTTAACAGCTTCTAAAAGGATTTTAGTTCTTTTCATAGCCAAACTAAGAAAAGTTTGCTACAATCAAGTTGAAACAAAACAAAATAAAGTCAATTTACACTAGGGGCGCCGGTCGGCTGAGAAGTACCCTTTGAACCTGATCTAGTTCATACTAGCGTAGGGAAGTGTAACATAAAGTTTAGATACAAAAACGATGATGTTACGATTTCCCCGCGGTTCGAAAAGAATGCGGGGTTTTATTTTGTTTTGTGAAAAAACTTAATATTTTAGAAGACTACTAGGGGCGCCATATGGCTGAGAAGTACCCTTTGAACCTGATCTAGTTCGTACTAGCGTAGGGAAGTAGTGTCGGAATTCGTATATACATATGTATGTATCGAAAATAACGCCACTTTCCTTCGCGGGAAGTGGCTTTTTAATTTTAAAAGGGAGGAGTATTTTAAATGGAAAAAACAATGACTTTTACTGACAGATTATTTCAGAACGTACAACCGATTTGGGAGAAAAATCATAACCATCTGTTTGTTCAGGAGTTAGGGAAGGGAACTTTAGATAAAGATAAATTTATTCATTATATGAAGCAAGATTATGTGTACTTAATTGATTATGCCAAACTATTTTCAATCGGTGTTACGAAGGCAACGAACCTAGAAACAATGCAAAAATTCTCACAAGTGCTTCATGACACTTTACATTTTGAAATGGAATTACATCGTCAATTTGCAGCGGAATTTGGGATTACAAATGAGGAGTTAGAAGCGACAAAGCCAACACCGGTAAACGTTGCTTATACATCCTATATGCTAACGGCGGCTCATAATGGTAGTTTAGCGGAAGTTGTTGCTTGTTTACTTCCTTGTGCTTGGGATTATTGGGAAATTGGTAAGCTACTGAGAAAACAATATGGTGACATATTGGCATCAAACCCTTACCGTAAGTGGGTTGAAACATATGACTCTGAGACTTTTGGTGAAGGCGCGAAGGCCCTTATTCAACTTATGGATGAATTAGCGGAAGGAAAACCAGAAAGAGAATTAGCTGTTTTAGAGAAACATTTCCAAATGACATCGAAATATGAATATTTATTCTGGGATATGAACTATTACAAACAAGATTGGCCAATTTAATATGGAGGCGGAACTGGTGAATAAAACGAGAAAAATAACGTACACAGCCATTATTGCGGGACTTACGACAGCAACAAGTACACTCATTTATATCCCGTTAGGTTTTGCCAAAATTTTTCCAATTCAACACTTTGCTAATGTCATTTCAGCAGTTCTATTAGGGCCCTGGTATGCCACATTACAAGCGTTTCTTACTTCAACATTACGAAACATGATGGGAACGGGAAGTTTATTTGCTTATCCAGGAAGTATGATTGGCGCCTTTTTAGCAGCCATTATTTTTTCAAAAACCAAAAAGTTATCCTTAGCAGCCTTTGGTGAAGTCGTAGGTACCGGGATATTCGGGGCGATGGCTACATATCCAATCGGTATTCTCTTTATGGGACAAAAGGCAACGCTGTTTGGATTAATTCCAAGCTTTTTAATGGCATCCTTTGCCGGTGCATTAATGGCATACGGGCTTCTGAAAGTTATGAGCCGTAACAAAATAATAGGAGGTTTAATTTATGAAAACAGCACTTACGATCGCGGGTTCTGATTCCGGAGGCGGGGCAGGCATTCAAGCAGATCTAAAAGCTTTTTCGGCAAATGGGGTTTATGGCATGTCAGTCATTACTGCAGTGACCGCCCAAAATACGGTGGAAGTTCGATCTGTTCAAGATATTGATACGGACATTATTCGTGATCAGATTGAAGCAGTATTTGATGATATTCAGGTTGATGCGGTTAAAATAGGAATGTTATCAAAGCCAGAAACAATTGAAGTTGTTATTGAAGGTTTGAAAAAGTATAAACCGTCGTTTATCGTTCTTGACCCAGTCATGGTATCAAAAGGCGGTCATCATCTATTGCAACCAGAAGCAGTTGATAAATTAAAAGAGTTGTTACCACTTGCGACTGTGATCACACCAAATATTCCGGAAGCAGAAGTGCTGACTGGGCTCACCATTACGAATTTGGATGATATGAAAAAAGCTTGTGAAAAGATTTATGAACTTGGAGTAAAAACAGTTCTTTTAAAGGGGGGTCACCTTAACGGCGAGCCTAACGATTTATTTTACGATGGTCAAACGTTCCATTTAATTGAAGGAAAAAGATTCTATACAAAGAATACCCATGGCACAGGTTGTACACTATCTGCGGCGATTGCGGCAAACTTAGCGAAGGGAATGTCCTTGCTAGATGCAGTTCAAAAGGCGAAATGTTATATCAGTGTAGCAATCGAACATAGTCTTGACTTAGGACATGGTCATGGACCAACTCATCATTTTTACCAACTGTATAAAAAGGAGCTGGCTTTTAATGAATAAAACAGAAGCAAAGTTGTTATTTGAAAAAGTAAAAGCAGAACAACCACTTGTTCACTTTTTGACAAATACGGTGACAATCAATGATTGTGCCAATGTTACGTTAGCAATTGGAGCATCACCGGTGATGGCGAATGAAGTAAACGGAATTGAAGAGATGACAAATCTTGCCCAAGCCCTTGTCATTAATATGGGTACGATTACGGACCAAGTCTATGAATCTATGATTCGAGCCGGTAAAGCGGCGAATAAAAAAGGGATCCCTGTCATATTGGACCCGGTAGGTGCCGGAGCTACGACTTATCGTACAGAATTAGCACTGGACTTTTTAAAACGAGTAAAGGTCTCCATCATAAAAGGGAATGCCTCTGAACTTTATACTTTAATTGGTGGCGATGCGGTGACGAAGGGAGTCGATGCAGGTTTTATCCCAATTTCTAATAAAGAATTGGCTCAGGAAGCTGCCATTAGGTTCGGGAATGTCGTTGTTGTAAGCGGAGCTATTGATGCGATATCTGATGGAGAGAAAGTTGTTCAAGTGGAAAATGGTGATGAGTGGTTACCGCGTATAACGGGAACGGGTTGTATGGCGGCAGGCGTAATTGGATGTTTTGCCGGAGTAACGGATGATTATTTTACGGCTGCTTCCGTTGGTATTTCTGTTATAGGTTTAGCGGGAGAATTAGCAAAAAAGGCAATGTTAAGTCATGAAGGAATTGGTACTTTCCGTGTCAAATTCATGGATGCGATCTTCCGGATGGATGGTGATATTTGGGCAGAAGGAGTACGTTTATCATGAACATGGATTACAGCTTATATTTAGTGACGGATGAGTCGGTTCCTACAGATCAATTATTACGCGTCGTCGGGGAAGCCGTTGAAGGTGGAGTAACCCTTGTTCAATTAAGAGAGAAAAGATCTGAAGGAAAAATTTTTTATGATAAGGCGTTAAAATTAAAGCAATTTCTAAAGGAAAGTTATGCACATATTCCCCTTATTATAAACGACCGAGTGGATATTGCTTTAGCTGTTGAGGCAGACGGTGTTCATATCGGACAGAAGGATATTCCTGTTACAGCTGTTCGGAAAATTGTACCTGAATCAATGATTGTTGGCGTATCTGTCTCAAACGTTACAGAAGCAAAGGAAGCTGCAAAAAATGGTGCTGACTATCTTGGTGTCGGAGCTGTCTATCCTACAACAACGAAGGATAATGCAGAGCATTTACCGGAAGGCATGTTAGAAGAGATTGCAAAAACTGTCACAATTCCTGTCGTTGCCATTGGCGGATTGAAAGTGGATAATCTTGAAAAGGTACGCTGTGAAAATGTACATGGGATTGCTGTTGTATCTGGAATTATACATGCCAAAAATCCGAAAGAAGCAGCTGGAGCGTATCGGAAGAGTTGGGGTGCTTAGTAAATAAACGTTTTTAAGGAGGAATCATCGATATTAGGTTCCTCCTCTTTTTTTACATGAGAAGATACTGACGACCTGTGATGTTATCATTAATTGTGGCAACTTATTTGGCAGCTGTTTTTTTACAATACCTTTTGCCGAATGATTAATGTAGGTTTTACCTATAAATTTTACCAACAAAGAAATATAAATCAATGTATGTTAAAATATAAACAAAATGAAGTACTAAAGGAGATTGTTATGAGTTATAAAATTCTTTTTCTCGACATCGATGGTACAATTTTAAAACCTGATCATACGTATACAGAAAAGACAAAAGAAGCCATTAAACAAGTTCAAGCGAAAGGTATCGAAGTGTTTTTTGCTACTGGTCGCCCGTTGCACGAGTTAGAAGACTTAGCAAAGGAGTTAGGAATTGAATCCGGCATTGGTTATAATGGTGGTTTTGCAAAATATAAAGGTGAAGTTATTGTAAATGATGCTTTCCACCCAGCACTCGTTTCAGAGATTCGAGATTTGGCTAAGCAGTTAGGGAATGAGCTCATTTTTTATACAATAGGGACAAATTATTTATCAAAAACCGAAGATCCAAAAATGAAATTCTTTGTTAATCTTTTTACAATGAAACAAAATGAACAGTTACCGGATGATTTTACAAAAGACGTATATGGTATTTCTGCCATTAAGGTGTTACCTGAACATGTGTCATATTATGAGAAATTTGAAGAACTGTATATGAGTCCAGTCAATGTAGCCGGTTTAGAAAATGCCTACGATTTAATTCAAAAGAAAATCAATAAGGGGACGGCTGTAAAGAAGGTGTTAGATGCCCTTAATATTTCTGCTGATGAAGCTATTGCTTTTGGTGATGGAATGAACGATTTAGATATGTTGCAGTTTGTTGGTCATAGCTTCGCAATGGCAAATGGGAACCCTAAAATTTTCGAATATGCAAAATATAAAACAACATCAGTGCAAGAAGACGGTATATACAATGGACTTAAGAAACTTGGCTTATTAGACTAATTGTTACGTACACGGTTCCTTGTCCCAGTTTTGTTTGGGCAAGGGGCCGTTAGATAGTTTTTTAAAAAAGGATGAGCAGTCATGACAAAGCAAATTTTGAAAAATGATTGGGCACCGATTTTACAAGATGAGTTTGCGAAACCGTACTATTTACAGTTGCGCGAGTTTTTAAAATATGAATATAGCAATTTTATTGTGTATCCAGATATGTACGATATTTTTAATGCGCTCCATTATACGTCCTTTTCTGATGTGAAAGTGGTAATCCTTGGACAAGACCCGTATCATGGACCAAACCAAGCCCATGGCTTAAGTTTTTCTGTTAAACCTGGTGTGCCTTACCCACCGTCGTTACGTAATATTTTTCAAGAATTGCAGAATGATTTAGGTTACGCGATTCCAAAGTCCGGGTCCTTAGTTCCTTGGACTCGGCAAGGTGTATTATTGTTGAACACCGTCCTAACGGTTCGCGCAGGACAGGCCCATTCTCATAAAGGAAAGGGATGGGAAATTTTTACCGACCGGGTGATTGAAAGTTTGAATGAAAAGCCAGATCCTGTTGTGTATATTTTGTGGGGGAGTGCAGCCCAAAGTAAGCAGAAACTTATTGATACAACAAAACATTATATTGTAAAGTCACCACACCCAAGTCCACTGTCAGCACATCGTGGCTTTTTTGGCAGCAAACCATTTTCTAAAACAAATGCATACCTACGAATGATTGGCAAGACTGAAATTGATTGGGCATTGCCTGTTGATTAATTTGTATTGTTTCTCGCACGGAAAATCGGGTAGATCGTACGGAAGATTAGTTTTTTAGAAATGAAAATAGGGTAAATCGCACAAAACTTTGGATTTCCGCACAGAAATTGAGGAGATCGCACGAAATTTAGGGTTTTCGCACAAAAATTGAAGAGATCGCACGGAATTTGAGGTTTTTCGCACAAAAATTAAGTGAAATCGCACAGAATTTAGGTGTTTCACAGAAAAAATTGGGTAAATCAAACCGATTTTAACTAATATTGTTTATAAATTTGATTTATTAGCTAAAAATCTCTCATATTTAGTTAAAAACATTGTTTAAAATCTATTAAACCCGTCCAAACTAGTTTACAAGAAAAGAAAAATGACGGGGAGGAAGACAAATTGAAAGGGGAAGTTCAATTACCGGAAGTATTACCGCCTAATGTCGATGATTTTTTGAAGTTGTTATTTGAATTAATTATGAAAAATAGTAATCTATAAGTTTGGGGCCATAAAGAAGGTCCCATATTTTTTTATCGTATTGGAAAATACTGAACATATTCGTATTGTTTGTATTCGACCAGGATTGAGGGGGTGGTACTTCATAACATCTGACGGTTTTGCAGTACTGACCCATTATTGTGATCCAAATGAAGAAATTGTAGCAGATGCAAGAATCTTGTGGAAATACTTTTTGAACAATTTGTGACGTGTATTGCAAACTATGTGATTCTACTGTATATTAAAAGTGTAGAAAGGAAGTGAAACACTTCACATAATATCAGTGAAGAAAATCACACCTACTACACATTAAGCTGGCAGCTTAAAAATTTTTATAACCATTTGTGAATTACTTCACAAATAAAGTAGCACTCATTCTTTTCATCTAATATTTTTATTCTATTATGTGAACAACTTCACAATATCAATTTAAATCTAATGTGTGAAAAACTCACAAATTAAAAGGGAGAGATTGAATGATGAAAAACTTCTTAAAAGGTCCGATCATGGCGGTTGTTTGGACAGTTTTACGAGTGTGGTTAGGTATCCAATGGTTAGAAGCTGGTTTTCATAAAATTACAGGTGGATTTGATGCAAGTGGATTTTTACAAGGCGCACTAGCAAAAGCAGGTGGCGAACACCCAGCAGTTGCAACTTGGTATGCAAACTTTCTTGAGGGATTTGCCCTTCCAAACGTAGACATTTTTAACTTCTTAATTCCTTGGGGTGAATTTCTAGTAGGACTTGGATTAATTGTCGGTTTAGCAACAATCCCCGCTTTAATCGCAGGTGCATTCATGAACTTAAACTTCTTACTAGCTGGTACAGTAAGCACAAACCCAACGCTTTACACAGTAGCCGTCATCCTATTATTCGCAGGCACTGCAGCTTACTATTACGGACTTGATCGATTTGCAATACCGTATATCAAAAACATCATGAAACGTAAAAACGTAGACAGAGCGGTGAAAACAGCAGCTTAATTCCCTTTTCAATATAAGTGTCTCTCATACGTGAGAGGCATTTTTTTTTGAGCAAAATATCCTTTGAAAGTCAAACTTATTATCGTAAACTAGAGTTAATGTCCAAAAAAGATAAGAGTTATCTTCTATAAAGATAAATTATTTGATTTCTGAAACAAAATTCGTGGAAACTACACACAATTTAGGATTTTTGCACAGAAATTGGGTAAATCGCACACAATTTTAGATACTCGCACAAAAAATGAAGAAGTCGCACACAATTTTAGATTTTCGCACAAAAAATGGAGAAATCGCACAAATTTTAAAGTTTTTCGCACAAAAATAGGCAAATTTTTTGTAAATTACCTCGAATTATTAAAAAATATATAGGTGAATATCGAAATTTTGCTCAATAGAAGGAAAAATTCACATAAAAAATGGACAAATCACTCGTTTAAATGACTGGTTTGCTTACAATATATATAAAAAGGGCACCAGAAAGGTTTAATAACGAGTATCTAATGTCACAGCTGTATACCATTGGAAAAGAAGGGGAGAGGTACGTTGGATGAGAAATATTACGATGCCATGTTAAATGTTTTGACGAGGGAAGATCGAGTCATTAATCCTTTTTTTCAATATTATCCGTATGAACCAACTCCTTATGCGGTACTAAAACAATTAAGTGATACATATCCACTCACCCCAGAAGATCGGCTCGTTGATTTTGGATGTGGCAAAGGTAGGACGCTTTTTTACCTTAATTATATGTTTGGATGTAATGTTTGCGGTATTGAAATGAATGAAAAACTGTATAAAGATGCAGAAAACAACCGGAAACGGTATATAAAACGCCATCCTCATGCAGCTGAAAAAATTGAAATTTTACCGATTTTAGCAGAAAAATACGAAGTAGATCAAAAGGATAATAAATTTTACTTTTTCCATCCTTTTTCAGTCACAGTTTTTAAAAAAGTTATAACGAACATTATGCAATCCCTTGAACATCATCCACGTCAAGCAGATATTATCGTATATTATCCAACAGAGGAATATTTATGTTATTTGGATCATAAGACCGATTTTCGTTTAAACAGTGGTATGCTTATTCACGGTGCCTATGAAAAAAATAAACAGGAACAAATTTTAATTTATCGATATGATGGATGATTGATTATTAGGTCAAAGAGGAATGGGGCCATCTACCGATTATTAAATTGCTTTATTCCTCCACGTTTTTCTTATGGAATGATTTTTCCATTGCTCGTCTTACTCTCTCCTTAGGTACCCAACAGTTAAACTTATACTTCGGGTTCGTGTCATAACCAAGCCTCGTACACTTTGTATTAATTCCTTCTTCTGTTTTTTCAATTCCAAAATGTATACATGTCGCACAACAATGGTAATCCTTCATCGTTTCATCCTTCCTAATCTATGGTCTTTAACCTTTATTAATAGAATAATATAACTCCCCAAATTGTTTAAATAGTTGATTTAGCTAAAGCCTAATCTGTCTTCATACAGAATAACCTCTTAAAAAATTCCAGTAATATTTGTCCAATTTTTTAATTATATATTACAGAAAGAAATTTCATATGACTTGGTAAACGTGTACCAAAGACGAACAGACTAAAGGGGTGGTCAATATTACAAAGCACATGTTATTAACGCCAGGAAGAATTCTTTATGGTCGTCAATCTTTTTATAACATTGGAAAAGAAGCAAGGGAACAAGGAAAGAAGGCATTCATTATCTCAGATAAAGTGATGGAAGGATTGGGATATGTTGC
>CADBNU010000301.1 GCA_902796085.1 Heyndrickxia coagulans | reverse complement strand
TTATGGCAGGAGGAGAATTACACATGGATCGTATTATTTTAGGTGCAGCATTAGGTATTGGCGCTATTGCAGCGGCTCCGTTTACCGGTGGTGGTTCCGTACTGGGAGCGGCAACACTGGCCGGTTCCCTGAGCGGATTCGGTACTGGGCTTGCGGCAGCCACGGCGGGTCTTGTAGGCGCGGCGGTTGCAGACGGTATGGCGGATGAAGAGGAAATCAGCGCATACTGCGACGGTTACCGGAAAGCAAAGAAAAAATATCAAACGAAACGGCAAAAGGCGGAAGAGAAATACGGGCCGCTGATTTGAGTACCAGTGCAAAACGAATCAACAAGAGAGCTTCGCATTGAGGCTCTCTTTCACTCTCTCAAACAGAAAACAGCAGAATAGGGGCAAAGAAGAAATGGGTAAATTATATTTGCTTTTTAAAACGGACGACATTCAAAAAGAGATTGTTGCGGCACATGAATCGTTGGACGTCATTGTGCAATTTCTTAAAGACAATTCCGGCTTGGCCGAACCTGAAAAGTTGGGGCAGGGCTGGGAAATTGACTGGCTGACTTATGATGCTACAGGGAAAGCAAATTTGAAGACGATTAAGAAATATAGCAAGGGATTGGTGAATTGCAGCCCGGATGATATAAAAGAAGGCGCCTATTACAATATTGTGTATCGTGATATTCAAGGCAGCAGTCGCTTAAATAGTACAAGAAGAGTGTTTAAAGCAAAGTGTATAAAGGCTAGTCCGCCGGAATATATTTTTAGCAAGGGGGATTCTGCCGATTGGCATTTAGATTACAAGGATATCATTGTTATTGCAAAATGCAGAGAAAATGAAGATGGTGATGATTGTGACAGGTTCATATATTATTCACATCTGTATGAATGGGAAAAATCATGACGATTAACAGGATAAAATTTAACTAACATTACTCATAAATGGGATATAGAAATATCAGATTGAAGGTAGTTTTCTCCTAATGAATTATGATATAATAAATTAAATATGTAGGCTGTGAAAACAGTTCTTATTCTATTAATTATTGGAGAATTATAGGGGGAAGAAGGTGATATTTTGAGTTTTAGAATAGGCTCTTTTAATTTAATGAATTTAGGTCTAACAGCTATGAGTAAAAATAAAGAAAGAGATTTAAAGACAATTGCAGACATTATTAGAGGTGAGCATTTTGATGTAGTTGCTTTACAAGAAGTTTTGAGTGAAGGAAAGGCTTTTTGGCTCAATAATAAAGAACATATTAAAAAATCCATAATAATGGAACTTGGTGGCTCCAGCACTTGGGGTTTTGAATGGGCTCATGCAGGAGGTAATGACCCAAGACAAGAGGGATATGCGTTTATTTGGAATAAAAGAAGGATAGAATTAAGTAAAACTGAAGTAACGACCCCGTTTAAAAAAGAAAGGGTATTCAAACCAAGAATGTTAGAACTGAATAGAAAAGATTTGTCGAGACAGCCATATTATGGAAGATTTACAGCAAAAGCCACGAATGTTGAGTTTAGATTGATATGCGTTCATACGTATTTTGGTAATGATGATAGGAAGGCTCGTAGTTTCCGACAATCTGAATTGAACGCATTATTAGAGGAGATTTATCCTCAAATTGCAGATAAGCGATATGGAAATCCAAATGTGTCTTACACAATTTTGTTAGGTGATTATAATGCTGAATTGCTGGTTTTAGAAACAATGCCTTGGCTAATGTCTAGCGATAGAGGGTTCGCGAAACAACCAGCTATTATGAATACAGATTTAAACGGAGTCGTTGAGTCGAAAAAATATAAGGGACGAAAAATCAAGACTGTTCAATATGAACCAACAACCCTTAAAAAAAAGGTGAATGATAATAATGTTGATGAATTTGCTGGTAGTGGTTTTGCTTGTAGCTATGATCATTTTTCGTTCGAAGAAGAAAAATTTAATAACGCACTTATTAGAGTTAAACGAATACGTAAAGCTGTAACACATTATTGTAAAATACAAAATGGTGACTATGATACAAACTTTGAAAAATACTATAAAACTGTATCAGACCACATTCCTATTGCGATGGATATAGAAATAAATACAAGGGATGTACCAAGGACTTTTTGGCAGGATAATAAATAATAGTGATGAATAAATTGTGGGAGGAATACTTCATGAAAAATGGCTTGTTTTGGGGCTTAGGTATCGTTGTTTTAGGTGTTGCTGCTATTTATTTTTTCGGTAAAAAAGAAGGTAATAAAAATAGTGGAACTAATGGGAATAGGAGAAAATCAAGAATAGTTAAGCATCTTAGCGAATTGGTAAAAAATCAAACTGCTGTAGAAAATCTATCCATCAAAGATTTGACCGAGTGGTTTAAATCTCATCAAAATCAATTTCCTATTTCCACAAAGATGATTATAGCCATTCCTAATGAAAAAATGTTAAAAGGTTTAGGTTATGAATTAAATTGTAGTATTGATGAAGAAAAGAGCATACTTCAGTTTTTTTATAATGATGATACATCAGAGGTTCTGTTGATTCGATTGATAAAATTTGAAAGTATTAATTCTTCGTTACAAGCCCGTTTGTTTGAAGAAGATGGAATGATAGTAGTAACTAAATAAG
>CADBNU010000300.1 GCA_902796085.1 Heyndrickxia coagulans | reverse complement strand
TAATAAACGTTATTTAGTTAAAATCAACAGGAACATCAATATTGCCGATAAGATTGATTGATTTACTGTTGATTGATTTTTATTGATATTAAAACACAGGGCAAAGAATACAGAATCAATGTGAACAGTTTATTTTTTAAGGTATTTTATTTTTGGTTCTGTTAAACTTTATTGCAAATAAAAAAGACGCGTTCCTAAAGGAATGTGCCCTCTAGTTGAAAAAAATAAAACCATCTCTAAGGTGGCTTAGCTGGTCAGGAAAGGCTAGCCCATATACTTTTTCATTTTCTGAAAATAAAGATATAATATTTTGAAGGTAAGATACGGGAGGTACTTTTATGCAAGACATTGAAAGTAAACTGTTATCCATTTGGGACAGAGTCAATGATTGGTTAAAATTTGCAGAAGCAAAAAATGCAGGTATATTAGTTTTTTCGGGTTCAACGATTGCAGCATTGTTGAGTTTTTTAGGATCTTCACGAAAAATCCAGCTAGAATGGAGAATAGGAATTTATACTGGAATTGCATTCCTTTCTATAGCTTGTTTGATGGCAATTTGGTCGTTTATTCCAAAGACCAAGATTATATTCAAGAATTTTGGTCAACCATCTGACACCGACAACTTATATTTTTATAGACACCTTTGCAAATACAATCCTCAGCAGTTAGTGGAGACGATTTCAAGACTTTACTACGACAACGATCCGCAGGCAGTGACACGAAACAATAAAGATATTGCTGCTCAAATCGTAATTAATTCATGTATTGCGATGGAGAAATACCAGATTTTTAAGATCGCTGCTTGGATTGTGCTAATTGGTTTGCTATCGATAGTGATTGTTCCGGGGATTATCATGGTATACAAAGGAGGATGCTGATGGGTCTGAAAGAATTTAGGGATAGTGTTCGCGAAGAAGTTCAAGGAATTGTAGCCAGTGACTTTAAAATAATCATCAAGGAAACGGACAAGGTACCTTCTATTGATGATCCGGACATCACATATCCAAATTTAGTTACTAAAGAACTAAAATGCAAGCTAATTGAAACATGCGTTTTATACATAGACATTCGGAAGTCGACAGACTTAAACCTAAGTCATCGTCGAGAAACCATGGCAAAATTATATTCGTCATTTGTAAGGTCTATGGCGAGAGCTGGTTCGTACTATGGTGGTAAGGTTCGGAATATCATTGGTGATCGTTTGATGGTCGTTTTTGATTCTGAAAATTGCTTTACGAATGCTGTTAATACAGCCATTCTTATGAATTCAGTAAGCAAATACATTCTTTATAAAGAATTTCCACATAACGAGGTCAAATGTGGTATCGGTATTGATTATGGAAAAATGCTAGTAACGAAAACTGGTATTGTTAAACAAGGTGTTGAAAATACCTCAAATAAATCGTTGGTTTGGTTAGGAAGACCAGCAAATGTTGCGTCCAAATTAACTGATGCGGCTAACAAAACTACAACTGAAACGAAAACAATCCGTGTGCCAACCATCGTGGAAGGACATCAATACTCTCATCTTAAAGACTTACAATGGGATGAATTTGATCAAGAATATTTTCTTAAAGAAAGAGTTAAAGCAACATATCTTAGTCCCGTACTAAAACATAAATCTGATACTTTTAGATGCTACTATCTTAATTCAAAGACTGAAACGTCCACAACAACCGTGAGTGCTAGTCCAATATTAATGACTAAAGAAGTTTACGATGGTTATAAAAAAGCAAATCCAAATGATAAAACCATTACAGAACCTTGGGGATGGAAAGTCCAGAAAGGAGTTTCTGTTTCAGGATATAGTGGGGATATTTACGGTGAAGATATTATTTTTGGTGTTTTTAGAGAAGAAAACTAGCATGTAAAAAAGGTCACCTTAAGAGGTGGCTTTTTGCGTTTCATCAACTAGTCTACCCCGTTAGTTGAACAAGAAAACCAACAACAAACGATAACAGAGTCTTATTTTATTGCCTTCATCCCGAGGACGCTCCTTCCTTTGCCTCACCCCATTATAATTTTTGCTTGTTAGGCGCGTAAAGGGTCTGCACTCTTCGGACGGCTTGGGGAAGCCAAGTCGGCTAACCAACCCTAAAAAGCATCGCTTTTAAGGCTTGCTAAGTCATTGGGCTTCCCACAAGCCGTCAGCGAATCGCTTGATACTTCGTATGCTCCACTTCGTTCCGCACCCTTCTACCCGCCTTCGCGCAAAAATTCCCCCACCGGCAAACAAAGAAAGGAGTGTTCAACCATGGAAAAAATCTACGAAATTCAACGCATCAAACAAATCGTTCAGGAGGTGGGTGAGCGACACAAAATCCGTTGTCCGGAGGATGCAGCAAAAGTGGCAGCACACTTCATCGGCGACGACGACAGAGAAGTGTTCTTAGTCATGTGCCTCAATACCAAAAACGAAGTCGTTGCCGTTCATCGCTGCCATATCGGTTCACTTAACTCATCCATCGTTCACCCAAGAGAAGTCTTTAAGGCAGCAATCCTCAATAACTCAGCTAGCATCATCGTCGCACATCAGCATCCAAGTGGTGACGTCACTCCATCGAGAGAGGATGTTGAAATGACGAAACGGCTAGCAGAAGCCGGAAGGATACTAGGGATTGAAGTTCTCGATCACCTAGTCATCAACTACAAAGCAGAATACACTTCCCTCAAAGAAAGAGGGTTCTTTTCCTGAAGGAAGGTTTTCCTCCTTCCTTCTTCTTTTTCTTTCTTCCCCTTTCTCCATTTTTGAATAGCATCGAGCTTTTCAAAAATGGGCTGTTTTAAAGCGTTGCAATAAAACAGCCATTTATTTTAGGAAAAATGTTGTGATATACAACATTTTATGCTATTATTGTAGTAACTTACAACAAAGAGGTGGATTAAATGAAAAATACTACACAAAAGATCATCAATCAATTTCCTCAATTAAAACCTTTACTGGATGAATCCAATAAAGAAGTATTGAAAACTTCCTCAACATTAAGTGAGTTAGAAAAGACATTTTTGCAATTGGCTCGATTCTTTGAAAAACCGAATGAGGAAGCATTCTCGCTCCAATTACTATATCAGCACCTTGAAGATGAATGGCTGGAATTTGCGTTGCAACTAATCGTGGAGTTTTTCAGAAACGAAACGTATTTGATTAAAAACCCTAACTTCTCGATCATTAGAGACTCCCAGGACTACTACACCCAAAGTGATTTTGCAAGATTTTTACAAGAAAAAGGATTCCCTGATTATACTCAAAATAAAGTCGCAGTATATAGAAAAAGGGGGAAATTCCCGAAGGAAGATATTTTGATAGCCGGAAAACCTTATTGGTCACGATACACAGCCGAAATTTTTTTGCGAAAACTAGAGCTAGAAAAGAAAAGAAAGGAGTCAAAAAATGATGAAGAAGGATGATAGCTTATATTTATTGTCACTCGCTTTAATGATCAGTATTGGGGCAATAGCAATATTTGCATAATGGAGCAAACGGTTTACAAATTGGTTTATAAATTATTTGCTAAGTCTTCCTGATACGTTGGTAAGTTTACTT
>CADBNU010000299.1 GCA_902796085.1 Heyndrickxia coagulans | reverse complement strand
TATAGAAGGGAAGCGAAAAAAGAAACAGTTGTAAAAAAATAATAAAATCGAAACAGGTGTGAATAGAATAGCACCTGTTTTTTGTTTTATTCTAGAAATATTGAAATGGAAATTTAATATATTACAAAAATTGACATATTCTAGTAAAAAACGAAATTTATTGACAAAAAACTCTCCCTTAATGATTACGATTATGTTAAAATTGTTAATTAGTAAAGTTTATGAACGGAAGGTTAAGGAGGAAATTGAGAAATGTTTGCCAAAGATATTGGGATCGACTTGGGTACTGCGAATGTTGTGATAAATATAAAAGGAAAAGGTATTGTATTGAATGAACCTGCTGTTGTAGCAATTGATACAAATACAAACAAAGTTTTAGCTGTAGGTGAAGCCGCACGAAAAATGGTTGGCCGTACTCCTGGTAACATTGTAGCGATTCGTCCGTTAAAAGACGGTGTCATTGCTGATTTTGAAGTAACAGAACAAATGCTGAAACATTTTATTAATAAATTGAATGTAAAAGGCTTTCTATCCAAGCCTCGTATTTTAGTTTGTTGTCCAACGAATATAACAAGTGTTGAACAAAAGGCGATTCGTGAAACTGCAGCAAAAAGTGGTGGTAAAAAAGTTTACCTTGAAGAAGAACCGAAAGTAGCAGCAATTGGAGCGGGAATGGATATTTTCCAACCAAGTGGTAATATGGTTGTTGATATCGGCGGCGGTACAACCGATGTAGCTGTATTATCGATGGGAGACATCGTTACTTCTCAATCTGTTAAAATTGCTGGGGATCAGTTTGATACAGATATTTTAAATTTTATTAAGAAGAAATATAATTTATTAATTGGGGAACGTACAGCTGAAAGTATTAAGATTAAAATTGGAACCGTTTTTCCAAATTCTCGCGATGAATCGATGGAAATTCGCGGACGCGACTTAGTTTCTGGTTTACCACGTACAATCACTGTTCATTCAGCAGAGATTGAGGAAGCTTTACGTGAATCAGTTGAAATTATTGTCCAGGCTGCAAAAAATGTATTAGAGAAAACGCCGCCTGAATTATCAGCAGATATCATTGATCGAGGTGTTATCTTAACGGGTGGTGGAGCATTACTGCACGGAATTGATACATTACTTGCTGAACAATTAAAAGTACCTGTCGTCGTCGCTGAAAATCCAATGGATTGTGTAGCAATAGGTACAGGAATCATGTTAGAAAATGTAGATAAAATTGAAAAACGGAACTTAATATAATGTTTTGTGAGGCAAGCTGTTTTATAAAAATATAGTTTGCCTTTTCTTCATAAAGAAATATAATCCAATCAAACGATCGTTTTCATTTTTGCGTTTCTTTTTATAAATAAAATGTACTGCCGAAAACAAAGAAATCGTTTATAATAAATAGTAGAGATTATTGATCGGCAAAGCGCTAGAAGTTTGATTGATGAAAAGAATGTCATGGATCACATTCTTACTGCAACAATGGAAGAGGGGTTCAAATTATGTTTCGAGGCTTTTATCATGCTGCTTCTGGGATGCTCACACAACAAAGACGAGTAGAAATGCTAACCAATAACTTAGCTAATATTCATACACCTGGTTACAAAGCAGATCAATCATCGGTACGTGCCTTTCCAGAAATGTTACTGCAACGGTTAGAGACAGAGAAATCGCCAACAGGAAATGTAACAACCAAAATGTCGCGAATTGGCTCAATTAACACGGGAGTGTATGTACAAGATTTGACGCCCAAATTTAAACAAGGGGACTTGAATAAGACGGAATTAAGTACGGATTTGGCATTAAATAATATTACAATGCCAACAAATGCGGACGGAATGGTTGGGAGCATCTTTTTTACCGTTGAAAATCCAGATGGTGGCCTGCAATATACACGTAATGGAAACTTTACGTTAGACGGTTTTGGGTTTTTAACCAATGCAAACGGCCAATATATATTAGATACGGCTGGAAATCCAATTCAATTAACAAGTGACCAGTTTACTGTTACCACTGATGGTTGGATACAACAAAATGGTCAAAATGTAGCACGACTTGGTATTGGCTATGCTGAAAATCCAACCGAATTAACGAAAACAGGAGAAGGTCTTTTCGCATGGAATGATGGACAAGCTTTACCTTCTGCTTATGAAAATGATCAAGTTTCTTT
>CADBNU010000298.1 GCA_902796085.1 Heyndrickxia coagulans | reverse complement strand
TTGATGTTAAAGAGGATGGTACAATTAACGTCTCTTTATTAAAGAGAGGGTATGAATCGATCGCTGAAGATGCAGAAAAGATCTTTATGTATTTACAAGAACGGGGTGGCCGCATGCCATATACAGATAAAAGTCAACCAGAAGATATTGAAAAAAGATTTGCAATGAGTAAGGGGGCGTTTAAAAGAGCATTAGGTAGACTTATGAAAGAAGGGAAAATTGATCAAGAAGACGGTTGGACGCATATTAAAAAACAATCGTGAAAAAGATTTGAAATATCAAATGCGTGCACAAGTGTTTAAACCAAATTCAGAACTATGCTTTTAACTGGCTAAACGTCTTATTTGCTCTTTACATATTTTATGGGCTGCTTTGAAAGGCAGCCCATTTATTATTGCCATTTTATTTTTCAAATGCTTCTGTTAAAATTGGTACGACTTGTTTTTTACGAGAAACAACACCTTCAAGTAGTGCAGTATTGTTCTCTAATTTTACATCATAAGCTTTCTCAACAATTGTAGCTTGACTTCCTAGAGCAAGTCCAACTGAATGACTATTTAATATATCTGTAATGACAAACAAGAATAAGTCTAAGCCTTTTTCATCAATGGAACTCTGAATTGCCGCTTCAATTTCCGGTTGTCGAGCCAGCACATCTTGCGGATCTACTGTATTTACTTGGGCAATCATGACTTTATGTCCAGCAATATCATACGGCTTTGCATCCATTGTAATTAATTCTTCTGCTGTTTTAGAGGAAATGTCAGCACCGGCTTTTAACATGGCCATACCATATGTTTCAATATCAACATTTGCAATTTCTGCCAATTCTTTTGCAGCTTGTACATCTTCTTCCGTACAAGTAGGCGATTTGAATAATAGAGAATCTGATATGATTGCTGACAACATTAGACCAGCTATTTCTTTTTTTATTTCAACATTGTTTTCTTTGTACAATTTGTTTAAAATGGTTGCGGTACACCCAACTGGTTCTGCACGGTAATATAGAGGATCTGCTGTTTCGAAATTGGCAATACGGTGATGATCGATCACTTCAATTACTTTTGCTTTTTCGATATCATCGGCACTTTGTCCGCGTTCGTTATGATCTACAAGGATGACGGTGTTCGTTTCTTCGGTTACTTTTTGTACGAGACGTGGTGCATCAACGTTAAAATAATCTAATGCATATTGGGTTTCACTGTTTACTTCGCCAAGTCTGACAGCTTCGGCGTTCAAGCCTAATTCTCTTTTTAATTCAGCATAAGCAATTGCCGAACAAATTGTATCGGTATCTGGATTTTTATGCCCAAAGACAAGTACTTTATCCATTATGACTTCAACTCCACTTCGAATATTTTCTAAAATAGTACCTATATTATGGTACTCTAAACAACCGATTTTAACAATATTTTACAAAAAAATGCAAAAAAGTAAAAGAAGTGAGAAAAAATAGTTGATTTTTTTTACTTATTATATATAATGTGTTTTGTAAATATAATTAATTTTCAATAAATTAAATTCATTCCAATAAAATAAAAACAAATCTAAATCGACAAAAAATTACAATTTCCTTCAAAAAGCGGTAGACTTTTTTGCTTTACTGTGATATAAATAATTTAATAATTTTTCTATAATAATTTTTTGGAACATTTAAACAATTCCAGGAGGTATTCTTTATGGCAAACCAAAAAGCTTCAGTTTCACAGTATATTGCCATTGGGTTTATGTTGTTTGCTCTATTTTTTGGGGCTGGAAACTTAATCTTCCCGGCTCAATTAGGTCAACAAGCAGGGGCTGAATTTTGGCCAGCAATAATCGGATTTTTAGTAACAGGCGTTGGACTACCTTTATTTGGGGTAATTGCCATCGGTTATTCCGGTTCTAATAATTTACAGGAATTGTCAAGCCGCGTGCATCCAGTCTATGGTATATTTTTTACTAGTTTACTATATTTAACGATTGGACCATTTTTGCGATTCCAAGGACGGCTACTGTACCATATGAAACAAGTATCGCACCATTATTAGGTGGAATGAATCCACAATTTGGCTTATTTTTATTTTCACTTGTATTCTTTGTTTTAACTTTATGGCTAGCATTGAATCCAAATAAGATTGTTGATCGGATTGGAAAAGTTTTATCACCAGCACTTGTTTTTTTATTACTTGTTCTTATCGTGTTAGCATTAATTAATCCGATTAGTTCATTTAGTGCACCTCAAGGCAGTTATGCAACAGGTGCATTTACAACTGGTTTTCTAGAAGGTTACAATACAATGGATGCTTTAGCATCATTAGTGTTTGCGATTATCGTGATTCAAGCGGTTAAGTCATTAGGAATAAAAAGTGAAAAGGGGATTCTTGTTGCCACATCAAAATCAGGAATAGTTGCTGCCATTCTTTTAGGGGTTGTATATGTTGGAATTGCCTTTATGGGGGGAATCAGTGTAAACGAATTTGGTTATTTTGAAAATGGTGGGCCCGTCTTAAGTAGTGTAACAGGCTATTATTTAGGAGCAATTGGAAATGCCTTTTTAGCAATCATTATGTTCTTAGCTTGTTTAACAACCAGTACTGGACTAATTGCTTCTTGTGCTGAGTATTTCAATAAATTATTACCTAAATTCAGCTATAAAACGTTAGTTGTATTTTTTACCTTAATTTCATTTATTATCGCGAACTTTGGTTTAACAAACATTATTACATTTTCTATACCAGTGCTCATGTTTTTATATCCATTAACTATTGTATTAATGTTACTAACGTTTATTTCTCCACTTTTTCAACATTCTAGAATTGTGTATGCAGGTACGATTGCTGTAACTTTCTTTTTCGCTATTATCGATGGATTAACGACACTATTTTCTTCCATCGGAGTGGATAACCCTGTATGGTTACAATCCACAATAAACTTTTTAACAGATGTTCTTCCACTGTATAGTGAAGGGTTAGGATGGTTCATACCTGCGTTAGTTGCGATTGCTATATTTTGGATTACTAGCAAAACGTTTGTTTCTGAAAAAAGTTCGATGACCAATGAAATCGTGAATAAATAATCATCGGTATCCTTTTTCCTCCATATGTTTGGAGGAATTTTTTTTATCAAATTACGTTTAATGTCATCGTCTTACGGCAAAAATGAAGGAAAAATCAGCAAGTGATAGACAGGTGAAAAAAGATGATGCATTTTACGTTTGTTAAATTTATATTTGTTGGTGTTATAAATACATGTATTGGTCTTTCCATTATGTTTATTTGTTTTGATCTTTTTGCTTGGAACTATTGGATGTCTACCCTAAGCGGTAATGGTGTTGGAGCTGTAATAAGCTTTATCTTAAACAAAAATTTTACTTTTCAAAGTAATGTACCTGTCGTTCGCGGATTTCTGCGATTTGTTATTGTATTGTTCATTTGTTATGTCACTGCTTATAGAGTTGGCCTTGATTTAACAAATTATTGTTTGAATGATATGAACGTAGTTAAAGAATATAAAAGTGAAATTGCTATTATGGTTGGAAGTGTACTTTATTCGATATTAAATTATTTTTGTCAACGTTATATTGTATTTAAGAAAATAACAACGAAAGATATAGAAGGATAATGTTTTATTAAAGAAAACCCAAAAATATTTTATCTAAAAATAATATTTAATGTAAAGAAATATGATTGCGTTTACAAGGTGTTTTTCCTGTAACATGAGTTGGTTTCATGAAATATAATGACTAATGTTAATTGATGTGTAGAATACGATTCTTTAAATGATCGAGTTCTTAAAACATAAACAATCAGTAAATTTTTCCATATATTATTAAAATGAAGAGGATGGCTATGACAAGAATTTGTAACCATTTCATTGTTTTATTTGTATTTGTTTTTTTCATTTTCGTAGGTTTGCAAATGAAGGATTTTTTCAATCATGAGTATGTAAGGGCAAATCAAGTGGAAAAAAAGCGTCATCATTCTAATTATTATTTAGAGTATTTATTCGATTTATCGCAAAGGAAAGATAAAGTAGTGATTGCAGTTATCGGTAGTAGTGTTACAAAAGGAAGCGGTGCATCCATTCTTGAAAATAACTGGCCGACACAATTGTTATATGCCCTTCACAGAGAAGGAATTCGAAATATAAAATTAATTAATTTAGGTTTTTCCAGATTTAAAGCCCAAGACTTATTAGCTAAGGGAGTCATCACTGAACTATCTAAACAACAGCCTGATCTTATTATATTTGAAACATCTGTCATCAATAATTATCGGCAAGCCACTACAATGGAACATACGATTAAATATATTGACATTTTACTAAATAAAATTACAAAGGAACTACCGGATGCAAAATTGATCGTTATATCGCCAAATCCTATTTTATCGATGAAAAAAAATAAAATTGGGTTCTATTATCAAGATTATCTTGAACAAAGTGAAAAGTATGTTCGTGAAAAAGGATATGATTATTTAAATATTTACGAAAGGATGAACGAATATATCGATAATGAAAACGGAAGTCTTACAGAGTATTTGGCTGATGAAATTCATCCAAACGATCGCGGATATAAACTGTGGTCGAAGTTGTTAATGGACTATATGAAAAATGGAAAAATAAGTGAAAATATATGGTAAAGGTACTTGAAGAATTCTTTTTTGATTCACTATTCCTTCCAAAACATTTTTGTATTAAACTATGTTTATATTATTTGGGAGGAAAAGAAAATGGTTGTAATTCGAGATGCCGTTTTGGAGGATTTACCTAACATATTAAATAT
>CADBNU010000297.1 GCA_902796085.1 Heyndrickxia coagulans | reverse complement strand
TTTTCTTTGTAGTCGTCCTTTTGGTGCTTGGTGCCATCGTTAAGGATGGAATCACAGGCGTTTCCTAATTCATCCAAATACTTTTTCAATATTTTAATGCTTCCATTTGGTGCTTTAGCCTCTAACCAATTCCACCAAAAATCAGCATTTCGCTCATATGCAAACAAAGATGTCTTCATGGCATCGTCAGCCCGATGTAATAGGTCACCCAACTTGATGTTTGATTTTGGTATTTTTGTATTCAAATTAGGTAGTTTTATTTTAACCCCTTCACTCTCTAATTGAGCAACTAAATATTGGAATGTCCCAAATGGATACTTGTATTTGAATCCAGAGGTGCTGAATATTCTTAAATTTTTAGGATCATCACATTGCGGACTAAATTTATTGTTCAAATTCCTAATTTGTTGCATATGCTCATCAGTAACAGCAACTACATGTTGGTCGATGCAAATGGTTTCGTCGTTCGTCACAAAGATATCAATATAAATATGTTTATACAAATCATCATAGCCATCAGCCAGCCATACTTTGTCTTTACTGTTGGTAAAACCCACAATATTGCAATTACAGTATTTGCATAGAATAATGCCACTTAGAATACCATCAATGTCCGTATTTATAATGATGTTAGGATTTTTTTTGAATAGAGACTTTAATTCCATAGTTTTACTGTTTAAGTTATTTTTCAACACTAAAATTCCAAGACGAGAAGGGCATTCCATATGACATTCTTACGCCTTGCTCAATAATGTCGGCTTTCTGTTTCTTGCATTTTTCTATAAAGCCATTATTGAATTTGACCTGCATGTGAGCTATCATTCTTCCATCAAGATAAAAAGCGACATATGAAGTTTGGAACTTCTTTACAATGACATCATTAGCCCTGCTCATCTCTATTGTCTGGGGAGTTGTCTGCAAATCAAATCCATTCTTTTTGTATGTCACCACCCAAAACACTATTGGGGAATCTGAATGAAAACATTCACTTAATAATGTTGCCTTGTTACGAACATTTGGCCAATTTTCTATAACGGCATCCCTTATAAGGTCTATATAGGCATCTGTTGTTTTACTCGGTTTCCTCTTGCGAAACCAGTTGTCAACGCTTCCATATTCGCTATTCATTTCATCTATAAACATTCTAGAATAATGAGGTAGTTCTGCTTTGAGCCTACCTATTTGGCTGTCCGTAATAAAATTCCTTCCCGTTACATTGAGCGTACATGTATTGGAATATTTTACAGATAATCCTATTTTTTGATAATTATTATTTCTGTCTTTTACAATCATAATAATGTCGGAAGGGCCAACATTATCATTCTGAGTTTCGAAAGTGGCATCACATAGTGATAGACCCATTTTTGACAAAGTTCTCTCGATAATGGATATATTAGTCTGAGAGATAATTGCATTTATTTTTGATGAATCATGTCTACGAAGGAAAGCGTTCTCAACCTGAGATTGTTCTTCTGCATTGTTTTTAAGTAGTTTGTAAAACAATGCGATTTCATACTCAACACCTGTATTGATGTTGTTAGTGATTTCTGATAAAGTACTGTTGTATAGCATGGTTAGTTATGAGATTTAAGGATAAGCATACCTACAATAAGTATCACAAAAAAAGGCAACGCTTAACGTTGCCTTTTTGTTGATTACATTGTAGTGTTGTCTTATCATGGGGTTATCATTTCGTTAACTGTTAATCCAAGACCTTTAGCGATCTTTTGCAGTGATAAATATGAGGGATTTCTTTCGCCACGTTCAACCATTCCTATATAGTTACGGTCAACACTGGCTTTTTCTGCAAGTTCCACTTGCGTGAGGTGTCTTGCCTCGCGTTTTTCTCTAATTATCTTACCGAGAATTTGCAATTCTTCTTTACTCATACCTACAATAAGTATCATTAAAAAAGCACTGCTGTTGCAGTGCTTAATTCATTTCGTCAAAGTCAAATGCAAAAGTTAGTTGCCTGTCACGGGGAAACTGAACTTTTTTAGAATATTGATGTTGGATGTCTGGATCTCCAAACATATATCGTGCGAAAAAGTCAACAAGACCGACATTGATGCTGTTTCCAAACTGTTTGTA
>CADBNU010000296.1 GCA_902796085.1 Heyndrickxia coagulans | reverse complement strand
TTAGAACTTTTTTTCCACCTATAGATAATGAAATTTCTTGTGCTTCTACTTTCATATACATCACCTAGTTAATAAATTTTAGTAAACGATTTAATTTAAAGCTATTTACATAAATAATTATTATTTCTACCACCTTCAGAAGGAAACTGATAAGCTGAAGTTATCCAAACCTGAGCAGATATTATGCTACTCCTACTACACTAATAGCAAGTACTTTACCGACCACCTTCTATGTTTATATTATAAAATGAAAGTTAATAATCTTGATGTAAACTTAAGTATATCGAAAATATTGAAAAGATTAATAAGGACTAATTCTTATATTTTAAATTATGTATTTAGTTATATTTTACTGATTTTTCAAAAATGTTTTCTGTTAAATAACTAAATTTAAGCAATTTATCCTTGATGATAACTTTATTTATCAAACGCTTTCATGTTTCTTAATAACAAAAGTAAAACCTTATTCGAATTGAATAAGGTTTTACTTTAACTATCGCCATTTATAATTAATTTTCTGAATGGTGATACTGACGGAATTTATTAACAACGTCAACTCCACCAGCAATGGATATGACACTTCCTGTAATCATATCAGAATCCTCATCACATAAAAAGTCAATCACTCTTGCGATATCTTCTCCACTACCAGGTCGACCTATTGGTGTATTAGAATCAGCGATATCACGTGTTTCTGCAATACTTAACTCTTTCATTTCACCAACGATATCTCCAGGTGAAACCATATTAACCGTTATACCATGTTCGGCTTCTTCTAAAGCTACTGTTTTCGTGAGTGAAACAAGTCCAACCTTTGCAGCTCCATAAGCAGAGCGATACACCCATCCTGGTGCATGCTCTGCCTCATGAAAACCATACGTAATAATTCGACCAAACTTTTGTTTACGCATGACTGGGATAACTAATTTTAAAAAATGGTATACGGAACTTAAATTTCCTTCGATCATTTCATACCATTCTTTATCCGTGTAATCAACTAATTTTTTCCGTTCAGAAATATACGGACCCGCATTATTAATTAAATAATCAATACGACCAAATCTTTTCATTGCCTGGGTGAAAATATTTTTTATATCTTCTTTTTGCGTCACATCTCCTTGAACAAACTGAAGACGGTCTGCATACTCTTTCCATTCTTCTTTTAGTTCATTTACTCGAGACAGGTCACTACGGAAATTTACCGTTACCGAACAACCTTTTTGCAGCAATTGTTCAGTCACTTTTTTACCAAGACCTTTCGACCCTGCAGTAACAACTGCATGTCTCACATCACTCACCCACCCTCTTTTGGATTTCGACTAACGATTTAATAATGTTAAAAATTCCATTCGAGAATCGGAACGATCTGCAAACACTCCTCTTACTGCCGTTGTTGTTGTTTTCGCGTCCGTTTTCTTTATTCCACGACCACACATGCACATGTGTTTTGCTTCAACAACAACCATGGTTCCTTGAGGTTCCAAAATTTCTTCCACTGCATCCGCAATTTGATTTGTTAGATTCTCTTGCACTTGAAAACGTTTAGCATATCCATCTACCATTCTAGCAATCTTCGAAAGTCCTGTAATTTTCTCATTAGGAATGTAACCGACATGAGCAACGCCGAAGAAAGGTGCAAAATGGTGTTCACAAATCGAGTAAAATTCTATATCCTTCACAAGAACTAATTCGCGATGCTTCACATCAAATACCTTTTTTAAATGTTCTTTCGGGTCTTCTTGATATCCTTCTGTGTATTCAAGGAAAGCTTTCAACACCCGTTGAGGTGTTTCTAATAACCCATCGCGGTTTGGATCATCACCACATAATGCTATGAGTTGGCGTAGAGCTTCCATAATTTTCTCTGCTTGCTCTACTTTATTTGCATCCCCTTCAAAAATATGAGGAAATTTTTCAATTATTTTTGTCTTTGTATCAATGAGAGACATATGCGAAAACCTCTTTTCATTCAATTTAGTTATGTCTTCAAATGATGGCAAACAGACCACCTTGTATAATTTAAAATTATTACTACTTAATAATATCAATTTTTTTCATTTATATCATCCGATTAACATGCATTACTAACTTTTGGAAAGGATATTTGACAAAAATCATATAAATTAAATAAAAAATGGAAAGATAAAAACTCATTTGCATCTTTAAAACAAAAAAGAACAGGATTTCTCCCATTCTTATTAAAGATGGCATATTTTATTTTAATAATGAAAAGCTCTGTTCCCTTTATTACAGATCTACCCGTTCAAACCGTCTCACAGATACTTTGAAAGCTGCAAAAATGGAAACAATATAAATAACTATTCCGACAAAAAGAATGGGCAACTGGCGAACCAAGAAACTTGGTTCTACACGATCAAACCAAACAAATCCTGGGAAATGGACGATCACTTCCATTAATAATACCACTAAACTGGCAGGAATAATCGCGAGAATGAAGGCATTCCCTACCTTATGCGCTGATTTAAAGAAGTACGTTAGAAAAATATAATTAAATATAGCATATGTGATGAAACCAAAACCATAATAAGCAACATTTGCTTCAATACCAGCCGGATTTCCCTCCGGTAATACATACAATCTTAAAACGGCGAAAGGTAATGAAATCATTAACTGGGTAATTTGTGCTAAAATGACGAGCAAAAATTTTGCTTTTACTGTGTCACTTTTTTTTACAGGTAGTAAAGCTGTATAATGTATATCATTTGTTTCCCGTCCATACATAAATGTGATAAATGGAGCAAGACAACCGAATAAAAATACCATTCCATACGGATAAGCCGGAACAATTACTAACACACCTAATGCGGTAAAAATAAACAAATTCGGATGGGCTGCCAAACGAAGTTCTTTATATAAAAGATTAAACATCGTACGCTCTCCTTTCTGTGCGAATCATGATTTCTTCTAGAGACAACGCACCTGTTTCTCCGGGTTCTTTTAAATGTTGAAAGGAGTTGATGAACACTGATTTCTCAGCACTTTTAAGGAGTTTTCCATCTTTAATATACGTAATGTCATCGGCACATTTTTCCAAATCCGAAGTAATATGAGTTGAAAACAAAATACTGCGTTCGCCACCTTTCACTAACTGGCGAAATAATGCTAGTAATTCATCACGAGATACAGGATCAAGTCCACTCGTTGGCTCATCTAAAATGAGCAGCTTCGCCCTATGGGATAAAGCAATCGCGATCATAAACTTCACTTTCATTCCTGTCGACAACTCTTTCACTTTTTTATTAGGATCTAAGGAGAAAGTTTGTAAATACTTTTGAAAAGCAGCTTCATCCCAATTTTTATAAAAGCGCTTCGTTACTTTAGCAATATCTTTTAATTTTTTATGATTGTAAAAATCAATCCCACCTAAAACGACACCCAAATCTTGCTTACAACTTTCTTCATTTTGTTTAAAATCTTTTCCGAACATTTGAATGGTCCCTTCATCAGGATGAACTAAATTTAACATGGATTTTAAAGTCGTACTTTTTCCTGCGCCATTTTTTCCAATTAATCCCATAATTCTTCCTGGTTTAATTGAAAAAGTAATATTTTGTAAAGTAAAGTTAGGATATCGTTTTGACAAACCCTTTACAGATAAAACATGCATTAAATCATCCACCTTTCGTTTTAAAAAATTTATCTACTGTTTGTCCTGTCATTCGTAGGAAAGTTTGACTCTCAATTAAAGCGATCCCTGGCGTTTCAGGACTCGTATCTCCTAAAACAATTAGTGTGTCACCTGGTTTCAAATTTAAAGTTTCCCGAGCTTTTTTCGGCAATGAAATTTGTCCTCTTTCACCGAGACTGACGACACCAAAAATATGCTTATTTCTCGGTGGGATAGGAATCCCTTCTTTATCACTGTCATAACGAACTAAATCGTTTAAGGAAACATCATAAAGATCTGCTAATGCATCACATTTAATAATGTCAGGCAACGATTCACCATTTTCCCATTTGGCAACCGATTGTCGCGATACACCGATTTTCTCTGCTACTTCTTCTTGGGACATTTGATTTTTATTTCTTAAATATCGAAGGTTTGCAGCAATATTATTTTTCATACTTTTCATACCTCCTATATTTATCATACCTTGTAACAGCTAACGTTTACACCAACCAACGCCAACGTATTTTGTTAATTTTAGTTGCATATATTATACATCAAACCTTTCCTTTTATAAGGAATTCAATAAAGATCATCTTTTTTTAATTTAACGACAACAAAATAAGAAAAAATTAGCTTTATTTATCAAAAAAGAGTTGTTCATATTGATTTTTTTATTATGGAAGGGAATAATTACGTACGGTTACCCTGATTTTTGTGCGAAAATCAAAAAATCATGTGCGATTTTTCTAATTTGTGTGCGAAAATCAAAAATTTCGTGCGGTTTTCTCATTTTCTGTGCGAAAAACTAAAATTATGTGCGATTTCCGCAATTCTTGTGCGAAATCAAAAATAAAGTATAAAAAGGTTATGAAAATCAAAGTTATTGACACATATTACATTATTGCTATAATAAAAATGTCCAATATCTTTGACATAGGTGAATATGTTGAAAAATAAAATAAAAGAAATTCGCAGGAAAAAGGGACTAACCCAAGAGCAACTTGCCAAAGTGTGTGGCGTTGCTAGACAAACGATCAATGCAATTGAAAATGATAAATATGATCCAACACTTCAATTAGCTTTTAAATTATCAAAAATATTACAAGTAAAGGTAGATGAGTTGTTTATTTATGAGTAAATTTAAAAAAGATTACATTATAACGATGGATGATATTGTCAGAGAAGGTAATCCTATACTTCACCAACCAACAAAAGAAGTAACATTACCGTTATCTGACGAAGACAAAGAAACGTTAATTTGTATGATGAACTTCTTGAAAAATAGTCAAGACCCAGAAATGTCAAAGAAATATAAATTACGTAGTGGTGTAGGATTATCTGCAAACCAAATAGGATTAAATAAGCGCATGTTCGTTACGTATTTCACCGATGATCAGGGCAAACTTTTTGAGCATTATGTCATTAATCCAAAAATCATCAGTCACTCTGTTTCGATGATTTATTTACCACCGGCTGAAGGTTGTCTGTCTGTTGATCGTGAGGTACAAGGTTTTACACCAAGATACGAACGAATTAAAATAAAAGCTTATAATTTAGAGGGAGAAGAAGTTATCCTTAAATTGAAAGGATATGCTGCCATTGTATTCCAACATGAATACGATCATTTAGAGGGCATCATGTTTTATGATAGGATTAATAAAGAAAATCCATTCCAAGTACCAGAAAATTGTAGAAGTTTGTACTAGCATTTCCGCCTATAAAAAATGAGCTGTTGACACAACAGCTCATTTTTATTCGAAAGACTTCATTCGTTTTAAAATGAATCATGAAAGGCATTGTCCTAAGTTGTTCTTACTAAAAACGACCTTTTTTCTTCTTTTGTGCTTGTATAAATTTCTTCGCATTTTTTAAAATGCGAAGAAATAGAACTGGAGCAGTAAAAAAACTTACGATAATTTATCACAAATTTCTACCGATAGGTTTACAATGCTTTATGGAAATTGACAAGTTAAAAGCTCTGTTGCTTAAAAGGAAGAAGAGGGGACAGTAACAATGTATAACTATGCGGATACTACTGTCCCTTTCTCTACGTATTTTAGAAGAAGAAACACCACCAGCATGCGATAGCTATAAGTGCTTTCATTGAAATTCCCTCCTTTTAAACAATTTTTATGATAGTGAAATTGAATTAAAGATTGAAAACTGTTCAAAATAGGACTAAAGTATAATCCATGCATAGAAATGGTATTATAGCCCAATACAAGTATAATCAATAATACCTATTTTTTCTATTAAAATTTGTAATTTTTTCCATCATTGTAAAAAAAATATGATATTCAACCAAAAGAAGGTTGATATAGTAGTCTAAAATTCCTATTTCGATTTTTCTTTAGCTATTTTCACCCATTCAGGAAATACTTTGTCAAAAATATCGACTAAATGTGGGTCAAACTGACTTCCTTTTCCAGCCATAATCCGGTTATAGGCTTCTTCAAATGGAAGTGCTGCCCGGTAAGATCTGGATGAAGTCATCGCATCGAAGGCATCGGCAATGGCTGTAATTCGCGCAAGAAATGGAGTCTGTTTACCAACAAGCCCTTCTGGATAACCTTTTCCATCCCATCTTTCATGATGATATAAAATAACATCAATATTTTCATCAATTCCTTGAACTCCTCGCAATGCTTCCGCACCTACTACTGGGTGGGTTTTAATAATTTCATATTCTTCGTCGGTCAATCTTCCAGGCTTTGTTAAAATCGCATCTGGTATATTAACCTTTCCAATATCATGTAACAGACATGCGTAATAAAAATTACGTAACTCATCTTCCGTAAATTTACCTGTTGCCTTCGCTAAATTCACAGCATAGAGAGCAACCCGTTCACTATGTCCTCGTGTATACGGATCTTTCAATTCTAAAGTAGAAATAAATCCTTTCACAATTCCTTGCATTTGTTCATCATGGGATATTTTAATAGC
>CADBNU010000295.1 GCA_902796085.1 Heyndrickxia coagulans | reverse complement strand
CCACTATTAATTATTAATCATCTTTCTTATTCTACCTTACCTGTCCAATTATTCATGCCGCCAATCATATCCTCTACTTTGAATCCAAGTGCCTCTAGGATACCACAGGCAGCCTTACTGCGATTCCCCGATTGGCAGACAATAATATAACTCTTCTTTTTATCTAATTCGTTTTTACGGAGTGCGAGTTGTCTTAATGGGATATGTTTTGCTCCCGGTATTTTCCCAGTTGCTATTTCAGCATTTTCGCGAACATCAATAATATCCACAGCTTCTTGATTTTTTAGACGCACCTCAACTTCTTCTGGTGTAATTTGTTTTGCCATTAGACTTCTTCCTTTCTTAATACCAAGCACTCATTCCGCCCTTAACATTATAAATATTTTTAAAACCTTGTTTTTTTAAGTATTTTGCTGCTTTTGCACTTCTCATACCACTTTGACAAATGACAATAATATCTTTATTTTTATCTAGCTTATTTACTTTATTCGGTAGTTCGTTAAGGGGAATATTTTTAAACTGTGGTCGATGGTTTGATTTATATTCACCTGTTGTTCGAACATCTATACATTGAATATTTTTATCATTTATTCTTTTCTTCGCTTGTTCAACAGTTATATTCGTTATCCCTTTTGTTGGAATAAAACGGCTAAGAAAAATAAGAGCAACAGCAACAATAATAATCCACTCCATTATTCCCATTGATTTAAAGCCTCCTCCTTAATGCCCCTAAAGGTATATTACTAACAATTAAAATATCCTACCTATTTTCATGCATCTATATTTAAAACTTTTATACCCACCAGGGTATAAAAATACAAAAAAGGCATGCAACGCTTTTCTAATTAAAGAAAAGCTGTTGAACCTTTATCTACTTTTTACTAATAAATTTACTGCTTCTTTTACAAGTTCTTGCGTATCTTCACCATTTTTTATATTTTCACGAACACATTGTTCTAAATTCATGCTCACAATTAAACCAATTGTACGATCAATGGCAGAACGTGAGGCAGATAATTGAGTAATCACGTCTCGACAATCTTTATTTTGTTCAATCATATTTAAAACACCTTTGATCTGTCCTTCAATTCGTTTTAAACGATTGACAACTGATTTATCATATTCCATTCAATATTCCTCCCTTTTAAAAAAGGATTGTCTATCATCTTAAAGTGACAAATTGTATAAAAAATTATTATAATACCTTTTTGATATAGCGGTAAGTCATTTTACAAATGTGTTTTAGTTGCACTCATATTACAATAATAAACTTATTCATTGAATTTATAAGCATTATAATATACCCCTTAAGGTATATTGTCAAGATGCCAGCTAAAAAATTTTTTCCAATATAATTTGTATCCAAAATTTTTTAAAAAGGGAGGCCTTCTGTCTTATTGTTGCATTCTAAACAATTGTAAATAGTAAAAAGTTAATATTAAATCACATTATAAAATATCGATCCAAAGTTTAATGGCAGTACCAGCAATCATAATAGCTAGAATAAACTGTAAGCTTTTTGTATTCATTTTCTTACCAACCTTCGTACCGAGTGGGGCGGCTATAAAACTTGCAATAATCATAATGATAGCTGGTAGATAATCTACCTGCCCCGTGATCAGTTTACCAATACTACTCCCAATGGAAGATATGAAGGTAATAGCTAAACTTGTAGCAATCGTCATTCTCGTTGGGATATGCAGAACTGTTAACATAATTGGTACAAGTAAAAATCCTCCTGCTGCTCCAACAATACCAGATACGATTCCAACTACTAAAGCTAGAATTGCTGCCAGTGGCTTATTAAATGTCACTTCATTTAATGGCATATCATCCACTAGCTTTTTTGGTATAAACATCATCACTGCCGCAACTAAAGCAAGAATACCATATACGACATTCACTGCTTGTTCCGATAATAAACTAGATCCATAACTACCAATTAAACTACCAATGAGAATAGCTCCACCCATATAAATGATGAGTTGTTTGTTTAGATATCCTCCTTTACGATACGCCCATACTCCAGCGATGGAGGCAAATAATACTTGTATAGCACTTATCCCCGACACTTCGTGGGCCGTGAATGCTACTATACCAAATAAAGGTGGAATATATAATAGCATCGGATATTTAATAATGGAACCGCCGACGCCTAACATACCGGATAAGAATGAACCAATAAATCCAATAGCAAATATGACGATAATAAATGTTAAAACCATTGATAAACCTTCTTTCTACATCAGGAAAAGCGAGTAGTGATTCTACTCGCTATTTGATTTTCATTATGCTTTTTGAATATAAAAGTATAGAACATCCTCTTCTGTTTTTTGTTCTAACACAGTGTGGCCGCCTGATTTTGCCCAAGCAGGTATATCGTTCAATGCACCTTTGTCTGTAACAACTACTTCAAGTACTTCTCCTGATTTAATCGCATCGATTGCTTTTTTGGTTTTAACGATAGGCATTGGACATGCAAGACCTTTTGCATCTAATGTTTTGGTAATGTTCATTTGATAGTCCTCCATTTTATATTTAAAGTTTTCCGAATTAAGTCCCTATTTTATGTTTTACAAACAGCCTCTCTCAGAATATCAAATTAAAATTTTCTAATATCAATTGTTGTTTCAAATTACAAATCAACATTTAGCGTACGGCACAACGGTTTGGACCAATCTCCATTTCAGTTTGTTCATCATTATCTGGAGTAATTTTACCCATATTGACTTGACGAATTTGTTGATATGCGTTTGGTTGTGGTGGCAAATGATCCGTTACCGTACGACGGAATTCACCTTCGTCTTCGATATTCAGACCATGGTTTTCTTTAAATAAATCACCTAGTCTTCTTGCTACAGTACCATCTTCATTTAATTCATCAATAATCATGAAGTGTGCTGGTAATACGACTAGGTCTTCTGCAAGTTCACGATAACGAGAATATAATGTTTCACGTAGATCATCTACCCAGTCTTCCGCAAGTCCTGCTAAGTCAGGACGACCAATAGAATCAATAAAAAGAATATCTCCTGTTAATAAGAACTGATTATCGATTATAAATGAAGTCGAACCGATTGTATGACCAGGTGAGTAAAATGCATTTACATCAATTTGAGATGCACCAATTTTAATGTTTAGCCCATCTGTTAGAGGTGTGTAGTCGAATACTACCTCTGTAGCATCTTTGGGTGGTAGGTAGTAAGTAGCGCCTGTTGCAGCTGCAATGTGACGTCCACCCGAGATATGATCCGCATGTAGATGCGTATCAAATACATGTTTGATTTCTACACCTTTTTCTTTAGCAAAGTTTGTGAATACATCCGTGAAACGGACTGCATCGATAATAGCTGCTTCGCCTTCAGAAATTACCATATAAGATAAACAACCTTTTCCTAAACGGACAAATTGGTATATCTCCCCACCATTTTCTAAATCGGAAACTTTAATTGGTTCTAGATAACTACTCCAAGATTTCATTCCACCTTCAAGATATGCAACTTCACGACCAGCTTCAGAAAGCATTTCTGCTACCATAACGGAAGATCCTTCCTTAGCACATACTACTAATACTTCCTTATCTGTTGGAAGTTTAGGCAAAATCTCTTCTACACCATCCATTAATTCGAAGTAAGGGATATTTAAATACTCGAATTTATGTCCTTCAATTTTCCAATCCTCAAATGCATCATGATTACGAACATCTAAAATAAATAATTCTTCGTTATCAATTACTTTTCGAGCAACTTCTGCTGCAGTCCATTTATATACTGCCATTACCAAATTACCCCCCTAGGTATATTTTGAGTTATTTTTTAACAGTGGAGAATTTCTCCACTGCATAAAGATTGATCATCTAATTAGAAAGTTAATGTTGGTGATGCATCTTTTGCATATTCTAGGAATGTTACTGCTCCACCAACTTCTATACCATCAACGAAATCTTCTTTCGTAAGTCCCATAACATCCATTGTCATTTGACATGCTATAAATTTAACACCTAGTTCCTGTGCCATCTCAACTAGTTGTGGAATAGTAGGAACATTTGCTTTTTCAAACCCTTCGGTTAAATGTTCCTTTCCCGCTGGCATTTCTAAAGCGTGCATTGCTTGTTTATGAATTAAGTTTAGCCCATCAAAAGTGAAAAAGATTTGTACCTCTTTTTCTGAAGCTGCTGCTGCTGTTGCAATATTAAATACTTTATAGGCATCAAATAAACCACCGTTTGCTGCAATAATCGCTACTTTATTAGACATATTAAATTCCTCCTATACCTCTTTTGTTAGTTTACCGTTCCACTCAGTCATACCTGGTAGAACGTTATATACTTTTGTAAAGCCATTTTTAGCTAAAATTTGTGCTGCCATATCCGAGCGTTTTCCGGTACGGCAAACCACATAAATCTCTTGTTCTTTATTCAATTCTTCTAGTCTTGATTCTAATTCTCCCAAAGGGATGGATTTAGCACCTTCAATATGCCCAAATGCATATTCAGCCTCTTCACGCACATCTAAAATTAAGCCATCACGTGATTCAATTTCATTAAGTGAAACAGTGTGTTCGAATGTTTTTTCCACTTCCGGTTCACTAGAACCTTTACGGATGTAATGATAAAATACATCGCCTTCTTCTACTGTTCCTAAATATTGATGTCCTACAGAACTTGCCCAAGCAGCCAAATCTGCCTTGGAGCCTTTATCTGTTGCTTGAACTTCCAAAACTTGACCTTCTTCAAGATCGGTAATTGCTTTTTTGGTTTTTACTATTGGCATAGGACAAGCTAGACCTTTAGCATCTAATTGAAGATTTGCTTTTATCATTCAGTTACCCCCTATGGTATTAAATTTACTAAAAATAAATAGTCGTTGACTTCATTAATATACCTGTATGGGTATATTTCCGGGCGGTAAAATAGTCGTATTTTACTAACGACTTTTACTTGATGCCTATTTAAGATTTTCACTTATTCGTTCGTGATTACCAATCACATAACCTATAATATACCCCGTGGGGTAAAATGTCAACCCTTTGATTTTTTATTTTTTATGCATTTGTTATGGATGTATATGAATTGGTATTGAAAAAAGGTGGTTAATCCTTCTTGGATCAACACACCAATTTGTGTCATCACTTTTGTAATTGTTTGATAATGAATGTAAAAATATCATCCTCTGACATATCATTGGTTAGAAATGTTTCTCCAGGTACACCAAGATAATCTTTTTCCCTCCACCATTTACGGAGAGAATCTTCTCCAAACTCCGTTTTCTTCGGACTCGAGTTGTGACGTTTTAGCGTTTCTTCAAATGTAAGATCATAGTAAAAAACATGGGCATTCCCCTCAAAAAACCGGATTAAATTCGTCAACATCTCTCCATACCAGGCCTTGTACAATATCCCTTCCACAATCACATATTGACATTTTCCTTTACCGTATTCTGCAATTTGCCGAATTAGGTCAATTGATAGATTCCCATCCCGATCATGAACGTTTAACATCTCACGCCGAACAACATCCTGGGAAACTAAGAGTGTTCCATGACCAAAATAGTTTTGAAGTCTTTTCGCAATCGTTGTTTTTCCGCTTCTTGAATTCCCACGAATGATGACTAGTTTCGATTCCATAAAATCCCCTACTTTCTATCACTCGACCAAAGTGATTTGAATAAAACTAAGTCTTCTTTCACTGCCAAATAATGGTGTTCGTAAATCAGAAGTGGTTTTGCCCTCGATTTCTTTCAACTGGTTCTTGCACTTTTTACTGGATAAATTTAGATAAAGGAATAAACATTTGTATAAACCCAATCTTTAAATGATTGAAATTGTTG
>CADBNU010000294.1 GCA_902796085.1 Heyndrickxia coagulans | reverse complement strand
TACAAGAAATAGGTAAACATCATAACGGCCTATTATTAAAAATTGAATCTATGATTCCGATTGGACGTGGATTGGGTTCGAGTGCAGCAATAGCCGTAGCTATTGTAAGAAGTTTATTTCAATATTTCAATTGTGAGTTATCAGATGAAAAATTAAGGGAATTGGTCAATATTGCTGAAACTTATGCCCATGGAAATCCGAGTGGAATCGATATGGAGTCGGTTTGTTGTGACGAACCGATTTGGTTCGAAAGAGGAAAAGGTATTGCTTCTGTTGCGATTCGCTCCTCCTTTTATATAGTTGTGGCTGATACTGGTCGTGCTGGCGATACTCGTTCAGCAGTGGGAAGTATCAAACATAAATTAGATAAAAGTCCAATACAAACGAAACAATCGATTGATCGAATTGGCCAATATACGCTCGATGCTCGAAATGCCCTCATACAAGGGAATCTTGTTCAATTAGGTTTACTTTTAAATTTAGCTCAGACGGAACTGGAGAAATTGGGAGTAAGTGACCATGGTATTAACCATCTTGTCAATATCGCAAGAAATGCGGGGGCTTTAGGTGCAAAACTAACCGGCGGCGGCCGAGGGGGATGTATTATCGCATTGGCAGAAAATTGTGTTCAAGCAAGAGAAATTAGTGAACAGTTAAATCAAAATGGTGCAAAGCGCACCTGGTCCTTTAAAGTAGAAGAAACACAACAAATTCAGTCTATTACTTCTTAAAAACGGAGTGTGTTATATTGAAAGCAACGGCAAAGGCACATACAAATATAGCCTTAATTAAATATTGGGGAAAAAGAAATGAAGAACTTATTTTACCAACAAATAGTAGTTTATCAATTACATTGGATCTTTTTTATACGGAAACTACGGTTGAATTTGATGAAAGATTGACAACAGATATCTTCTATTTAAATGGTGAGGAAAAGGGTACAGATGAAACAGCAAAAGTTTCTAGATTTCTAAACCATGTACGTAAGCTTACCGGTGATACAAGATTTGCAATTGTTTCTTCTCAGAATCATGTTCCGACTGCGGCCGGCTTCGCATCTTCAGCTTCCGGATATGCGGCGTTAGCTGCAGCATCATCGAAAGCGTTGGGATTAGAGTTAGACGGTAAAGAGTTATCAAAGCTTGCTAGACGAGGCTCTGGATCAGCTTGTCGTTCAATATACGGTGGGTTTGTTGAATGGAAAAAAGGAGTAAAAGAAGATGGTAGTGATTCCTATGCAGTACCGATCTTAGATCAGAAAGCGTGGAATTTATCGATTTTATCGGTTATGATTGAATCCAAACAAAAGAAAATATTAAGCCGTGAAGGAATGAAGCGGACCGTCCAAACTTCTCCGTTTTACGATGGCTGGTTAAAGGCAACAGAACAAGAATTACAAATCGCCAAGAAAGCGATTGAAAAAAGAGACTTTGAAATGCTAGGTGAGACGTTGGAAAAAAATGCATTTAAAATGCATGCAACGACCTTAGGGGCCGACCCGCCATTTTTCTATTGGCAACCGGCCACATTGGAAATTATTGATTGTGTTCAACATCTACGTTCCCAAGGTTTGCTTGCCTATGTGACGATAGATGCGGGACCAAATGTAAAGGTTATTTGTCAACCTGATGATGAACGAAAAGTGTTTCAGACATTAAATGAGATTGACTCGGTCAAAGAAATTTTTGTCTGTCATCCAGGACCGGGTATAAGTTACTTATAGTGTTCAGTAAAAGTCTTTTTGCCTACTTTCGGTATATTAAAGGAATGATGACAATATGAAGGACCAGGTCCTTAAAATTAAAGTACCAGGAAAATTATTTATAGCTGGCGAGTATGCCATTCTAGAACAAGGGCACTCTGCTGTTGTCATTGCTGTCGATCGTTATATGATAGGGGAAATTTCCTCTAGCGATTATAATGAATTACACTTACCCCAAATAGGCTTAAATAATATAAAATGGCAAGTTAAGGGGAAAAAAATTCTTTTTAATATAGAAGATAGCAAATTATCTTTTGTAAAAAATGCCTTGTATACCGTCATTCGTTTTTTCAAAGAAAAAGGAATAGCGTTACGTCCTTTTTCTCTAACAGTAGAAAGTGAATTAGACGATGGTGAGGGTAAAAAATATGGTTTAGGTTCAAGTGCTGCCATAGTTGTAACAGTTGTAACGGCAATGCTTCACTTTTTTCAAGATAAAAAAATTCAACCAACTGAAGAACTAATTTATAAGTTGTCAGCAATTGCTCATTATTATACACAAGGTAATGGTTCTTGTGCGGACATCGCGGCATCCACTTTTGGTGGTTGGCTTAAATATACGATGTTTGATCATTCATGGTTAGATCATGAAATAAACGCGGGGACAAATTTAATAAAGTTAGTTGATCAAAAATGGCCTTTGTTAGAAATTAAACGAATACACCCCCCTCAGGATTTATATCTTGTTGTAGGATGGACAGGGAAATCCGTTTCAACAGTACCAATGGTTCGAAGTATTCAGGCATTACGAACAAATCATTTTGAAGTTTATCAAGAGTTTCTTAGTCAAAGTAAATATGCTGTATCCCGTTTAATTGAAAGTTTTTATGAAAATAATTCTTTACGAGCAGTAGAAAGTTTAACAGATAATCGTCATGCTTTAATGCACTTAGGTGAACTTGCCACTATTGATATAGAAACACCTGAACTTAAAAAATTAATTTCGATTGCCAACCGTTATGGTAGTGGAAAGTCATCCGGTGCTGGTGGTGGAGATTGTGGTATTGCTTTTGTCATAAATAAGGAACATGTTGCAAAATTAGAAAAGGATTGGCAACAAGCTAACATAGAACCTTTAAAACTAAATGTTTCTTTAACAGGTGCATCGGTTAAAACGATAACGAAGAACCATCATTAAGCTTCTTATGAGTAGAGAGACTATTGTTTCAAAAGAAGGTGTCCAACATGTCGGATTCAATTCATAAAAGAAAATCGGAACATATTAAAATTGTTTTAAATGAAAAAGTAACAGGAGATCAAATAACAACTGGATTTGAACGGGTGCGACTTATTCATAATGCCCTACCAGAAATTGATTTTAAAGATATAAAGACAAATACAAATTTCTTTGGCTTTGAACAGAAAACCCCATTCCTGATTAGTTCAATGACAGGTGGGGCAGAGATGGCTGAGAGCATTAATCGAAACCTTGCTATAGCGGCAGAAGAAAAGGGATGGTTGTTGGCTCTTGGTTCAACCCGTGCCTTAATCGAAAGTGATGAACATCATGCATCCTTTCAAGTTCGAAAATACGCACCAACTACACCGATCATAGCCAATCTTGGTGCCGTTCAATTTAATTATGGTTTTGGTGTTGATGAATGTAAACGAATCCTAGAAATAACAGAAGCTAATATGCTTGTTCTTCATTTAAACAGTATCCAGGAAATTATTCAGACAGAAGGAAATACGAATTTTAAATCTCTATTAAGTAAAATTGAACAAGTATGCCGTGAATTAAAAGTTCCAGTCGGAGTAAAGGAAGTTGGCTGGGGGATTGATGGTGAAACAGCGAAAAGACTAACCGATGTGGGTATATCCTTTATCGATGTAGCAGGTGCAGGAGGAACATCTTGGAGCCAAGTTGAAAAGTTCCGTTCAAAAGATAAGATAAAGAAAATGGCAGCAGAAAGTTTTGTGGATTGGGGAAATCCAACAGTAGATTGTATTGTCTCGGTTAGGGAAAAACTACCAAATCAACTGGTTATTGCTAGTGGTGGTATACATAATGGTGTACAGGCTGCTAAAGCCCTAGCTCTAGGTGCAAACTTTGTTGGTTTTGGTCGTTCTATTTTAAAAGAAGCGACAGAAACTCCTGAGTCTGTTATGGAAGTTATGGAAATACGTGAGTTGGAGTTAAAAATGGCGATGTTTGGAAT
>CADBNU010000293.1 GCA_902796085.1 Heyndrickxia coagulans | reverse complement strand
TTATGATGCATTTTGTAATTGATTGTTTCTTAGGTTTATATATTTACATTAAAAATGGTCGTACGAATACCGATATACAGAAATAGGGGGGAGGACGAATATGATTCAACAAGACCAAGCTGATAAGTTAAGAAAGGTAATTCAAGAAGAACATGAAAGTGGAATAGAAGTTACATCAAGTTTGCCACCAAGAAGTGAATATCATAAAAATAAAAAAAAGAAACAGATAAAAATTCAATATCCGATTATTAAATTCCTTGTTTTGTTATTTTTAATGCTCCCCATTATTCTTGGATTGTATTACTTTTATTTTCTCTTAAATTCTGATGTGAAACCTGTCATGAATAATCAAAAAAGTGATTATTTTGAACAAGTTGAATTTGAGTAATGTAAAATGTAAGAATATGTCCGACAGCTTGCCCATATGTATAAAGTAGTAATTGTAGTATGGGGGCTGATGATTGTGGAAGATGCAATAAAAAATTTGGAACATTGGACAGATGAAGTAACAAAACAGATGTTACAAAATGTTGTGAAACGAAAGCGGAAATTCGATAAATTTGAACGCCGACATCTAATTATTATGTGGTTAACGATTTTTAGTTTTGTATTCTATGCCATTTTTCTTTATTCAAAAATTTTCGTCCCATACTCCTATTCTGCATCAGTAATGTTCTCTATATTTCTTTCAAATCATATAAATGTGTATTTTATTGTTCTCTGTTTCGGATTATATGGATATATGCTTGTCTTAAAAAAGAAAGTTGATAAATATGAAAAGGAGTATCATGCGCTTCGATGTGAAATTATTGATAAGGCACCTGATTTGTGGAAAGGGGAAGCATGGGAAAAACGACATCTTGTTTTTGAGATGATGAAAAAAAATTACGATATTAATTTATACCATGAAAATAAATAACCTTTGAAATGTATTAATTGACAAATGAATTTGGTCTCGTTCGATGAACACATATGGCAATTTTTCATAATATGAAAGCAGAAGTTGTTACAGTCAGGAGGCCAAACATATGCGGTTAGAGTGGATTGGAGAAAATCAGGTCAAACTGTTTTTGTCAACTGAAGAATTACTTAAACGTGGTCTCACACAAGATGACGTCATCAATCATACCTTAAAATGTCATCCATTATTCTTTGAAATATTAAATAAACTATATAATGATTTTGATATTGCATTTATTAATACCCATCTAATTGATATTCTGACTTTTAATCAACATGAAATTGTGATTTTATTTACCATAAATGATGATGACGAGTTGTTTATTGATGATGAATATGACCATTTTTGTCATAAAGAACAGCTTATTTTTCGGTTTCGCGATATTGAACATGTCATTCAATTAGCAAAGCGGGTATCTCATCTATATGGTGGAGGAAAATTATATAGCTATAATAATGAATATTTTTTAATCATACCTAAGTTTGTAGATAATGATTTTGATAAAATAACGACTATTATAATGGATTACGGAGACTTGATAGACTTGTCGCTTTCTTTTATTTCTGAATACGGGAATGAAATTATTAAGCAGTCTGCTGTTCAAACGATAAATAAATACTTTTTAACGGTTTGAGCTCTTATTTAGGGCTCTTTTTTTCTTCGATGTTTCTCAGTTTCTTACCAGTGGCAATTTTTCAAGAATGATTACTTTCATAATATAACTATAAAATCTATTAAACATAAATAAATGGATTCGCTTTCATTTTCCTTGCAATAAAAAATTTTCGGTGTATACTAATGTTGAGGAAGGATTGCGATTCGTAATATTAGGAGGTTTACAAATGGCCACCCAAAAGGGTTCTGAAAATATGACTAAAGATGATATTTTAACATCAACACAAAAAATCATTCGTGAAGCACTAGAAAAACTTGGTTATTCTGATGAAGTATATGAATTATTAAAAGAACCACTACGAACTTTAACAGTAAAAATCCCTGTTCGTATGGATGATGGAAAAGTAAAAGTATTTACAGGATATCGTGTTCAACACAATGATTCAGTTGGGCCTACAAAAGGTGGAGTTCGATTCCATCCAAATGTAACTGAAAGTGAAATTAAAGCGCTAGCAATTTGGATGAGCTTAAAATGTGGAATTGTAAACGTACCTTATGGCGGAGGTAAAGGAGCAATCATTTGTGATCCTAGGACAATGTCAATACGTGAATTGGAGGCATTAAGTAGGGGATATGTAAGAGCTATTAGTCAAATAGTAGGTCCGACGAAAGATATTCCAGCTCCCGATGTTTTTACGAACTCACAAATTATGGCATGGATGATGGATGAATATAGTAAAATAGACCAATTTAACTCCCCAGGCTTTATTACTGGAAAACCGCTCGTATTAGGTGGTTCCCATGGTCGAGATTCAGCAACTGCCAAAGGTGTAACGATTTGTATACGAGAAGCTGCAAAAAAACGAGGAATAGACTTAAAAGGTGCTAGAGTCGTAGTACAAGGTTTTGGTAATGCTGGCGGATATTTATCAAAGTTTATGCACGATGCTGGTGCAAAAGTAATAGGTATTTCGGATGCGCACGGTGCCCTTTATGATCCTGATGGATTAGATATTGATTATTTACTTGATCGACGAGATAGTTTTGGAACTGTCACGAATCTATTTAAAAATACAATTACGAATAAAGAATTATTAGAATTAGATTGTGATATCTTAGTTCCTGCAGCAATTTCTAATCAAATTACGAAGGAAAATGCTCATAATATTAAAGCAGATATTATTGTCGAAGCTGCTAATGGACCAACAACGTCAGAAGCGACAGCAATTTTAACAGAACGTGGAAAATTGATCGTTCCTGATGTATTAGCTTCTGCTGGAGGAGTTACCGTTTCATATTTTGAGTGGGTACAAAATAATCAAGGTTATTATTGGACGGAAGAAGAAGTAGCTGAAAAATTAGAAGAAATCATGGTTCGATCCTTCGAGAATATTTATAATACAGCACAAACAAGAAAAATTGATATGCGTTTAGCAGCCTACATGGTCGGTGTACGAAACATGGCAGAAGCGTGTCGTTTTAGAGGTTGGGTATAATCATAATTTTATTTTTAACTATATTATTTAAGGGTCAAACTCCTGCAATAAACAATGTCTAGTATGTTATTAACGTTTAAGGCTAGATGTTGTATAATTGTTGCAAGATGTGACCCTTTTTTACATTTGAAGTTTTTTATTTAGGAGGAATGTGAAAGATGCAATACGAAGATTGTATCATAGTAGGCGGTGGTCCTTGTGGTCTAGCTGCTGCAATTTCATTACAAAATATTGGGATCAATCCTTTAGTTATAGAAAAAGGAAATATTGTTCATGCACTGTATCATTTCCCAACCCATCAAACTTTTTTCAGCACGAGCGACCGTCTTGAAATTGGTGACGTTCCATTTTTAACGGAAAATCGAAAACCGACAAGAAATCAGGCCTTGGCTTATTATCGAGGTGTAGCTAAGTTAAAAGAATTAAGAGTAAATACTTTTGAACAAGTTTATGAAGTAAGAAAAACGGAACAAAGCCATTTTCGTGTAAAAACATCCAAAGGAGAATACGAAGCTAAGTTTGTTATAATTGCAACAGGATATTATGACCATCCAAATTATATGAATATACCAGGTGAAAACTTACCAAAGGTTTCCCACTATTTTAAAGAAGCACACCCATATTTTAATACAGATGTTGTTGTTATTGGTGGTAAAAATTCTAGTGTTGATGCGGCAATTGAATTAAATAAAGCTGGCGCAAGAGTAACTGTATTGTACCGGGGGAATGAATTTTCAAACCATATTAAACCTTGGGTGTTACCTGAATTTTTATCATTAGTTAAGAATAACAAAGTAACCATGGTTTTTAATGCACATGTGAAAGAAATAACAGAGCATTCGGTCATTTATGAAGTTAACGGAGAAACGAAGGAAATTAAAAATGATTTTGTTTTTGCAATGACGGGATATCATCCTGATCATAATTTTTTAAAGCAAATCGGTGTTACCATTGATAAAGAAACAGGAAGACCAGCATATAACGAAAAAACCATGGAGACGAATGTTCGAGGGATATTTATTGCAGGTGTGATTGCAGCAGGAAACAATGCAAATGAAATATTTATTGAAAATGGCCGTTTTCACGGAGATATGATTGCGAAGGAGATTCAATCACGATTGGATCAATAATGTTTAAAATTTTAATTAATCGATTCTCATTGTTTAATATCCATGATACGATTATATTAAATCGAGTGAAATGGGGTTAATCATGATCGCCATTATATCGGCAGGAATAGCGCCAGGATTTGCGTTATTAAGCTATTTTTATTTAAAAGATGAATACGAAAAAGAGCCAATATTAAACGTTTTTCGCGCCTTTTTACTAGGTGTAAGCTTAGTGTTCCCAATAATGTTTATTCAATATGTCATCGATGTAGAAGGGATATTGCCATCATCATTTTTACAAGCTTTTTTTTCTGCAAGTCTATTAGAAGAATTTTTTAAATGGTTTATATTATACTTTACGATCTACCAATCCAGTGAATTTGATGAACATTATGATGGGATTGTTTACGGTGTTTCGTTATCTCTAGGTTATGCAACTTTAGAAAATATTCTTTATCTTATAGGACATGGAATTGAATATGCAGTCGGACGGGCGTTTTTACCAGTATCGAGCCATGCCTTATTCGGTGTTATAATGGGGTATTATTTAGGTAAATCGAAATTTTCGAATCCAGTATATAAAAAAAGATGGATCTTATATTCATTTTTTATCCCTTTTGTTTTTCATGGTATTTATGATTACATTTTGTTAAAACAAGAAAATTGGTTTTATATTATTGTCCCGTTTATGATTTTTCTATGGTGGTTAGCGTTACGTAAAGTTAAAAAGGCAAAACATAGTTATATTATTCATTTTGCTGATGAGCGATCATCATTATAAATAAAAAGGG
>CADBNU010000292.1 GCA_902796085.1 Heyndrickxia coagulans | reverse complement strand
CCTAAATGATTTTTAGAGTTAAAATTATTATATAATTCTTAATTTAGTTCCGAGTATTATTACCTAAAAAAACATTAGATTTCAATAGGAGGATTCTATGAAAGCTAAATTTAAAATTGAATCTCAAGATATATGGGCAGCTCAAAAAAACAAATGGCAAATATCAAATGACGATAAAAAAGAGAAAAAGAAAGAGATAATAAGATATGTAATTTACATTATTATTTTTATTTCTCTAATCATATGGTTCGAAAAAAGCCAAAAAGTAGATTACTCCCTTGCTAAATGGGGTATTGCTTTTGTTGAATTAATTATCGTGTTATTTGCTTTTGTTCCGTTAGTGGTACAACTCTTGTATGTTTTAATATGCTGGATTCAACGAAAACATTTATTAAAAAAATCTTTTTTTGGTAATGAAAGTACCATAATTGTTGATGAAAATGGAATTACTACTTCACCTGAAAATAAAAAATCAAAATCATTACGTTGGCAAGATATAGTTCAAGTTGGAGAGGATGATTTTCGTTATTTCCTCTACTTAACAGACAAAACTTTTATCATTGTAAAAAAAGAACCTCATAATCTAACGAAAGAAGAACAGGTGAAGTTCAATGAGAAAATAAAAAAGAATCTAAACAACTTCATTCGTTCCAAACCATTTATCAACAAACCTTTGTTTTCTATACGAATCGTTTTAGTGGTGGTCCTTTTAATTATGTTATTAACTTCTTTAACTCCATCACAAAAAGAAACAACAGGACCCGTATATGAACTAGAGCAAGATGTTTATGGACTATTTGAATATGTTGGTGAGGATATTTCTGAGTCTATCATTAAAGATAATCTAACAGTTGAAGAAATTGACAATGTTAGACGGAATATGCATAAGATCTTTGAGGAATTAGATTCGGCAACTCATGTTCGAATACCACTTTCAAATCTAGTAAATGAAGCGGAAAAACAATATCTAGAAAAAATACACGTTCCAACAAAAGAAACAAACCGAATATTTTCCGGTGAAAGTGAGCATTTCTTTATTGATAACTTTGAGGTAGAAGTCATCTTTGATAAGATCAAATATCATGAGAGTGAGTTGTTTATCAAGGATAATTCAGGGATTTCTGTAGACGCTTTGGATGAATTTACTGTAGAAATTAGCACCATATTTCATGAGAGGCACGAAAAAAGAATACATACGTTTGTTTATAGTGAGGACATAGCTGATTATATAGATATAGAGCAGATAATTGTTGGGGGTACAGAATATCTCCTGTTTATAAATGAGGAAACGGGCTTTACTATCATTGAACCGACAGCTTTTGAAGATATTAATAAAATTGAATTAATAATTCAGTGGAAAGAAAAGAGTAAGGAACAATTATATGAGGAAAGACTTTTATTAATAGAAAAATGATGACAACTCCTGTTAAAACAACAGGAGTTGTTAATCAATTAAACTGGTCTAAATGCAGGAAAATCTTTCAGGCCAAGTAATTTTGAAATTATTTCCAAAAACGCAATAATCATAACTACTACTTCTGTTAAATCTGAAATTGGATCAATAATCTTATTGCCGTCACCTTTGTTATTTTCTATGGTTAAATTTAAAGAAATCGCTAGTTCAACATCTTCAATGCCTTCAAAATGAACAGGAATACTCTCTTCCATTATTTTAAGGGATATTTCAATTATTTCATTGGTTGCGTTAGCTTTAAATCCAATAGAACCAAAGTTTATAGTTTGTGTAATTCCTTCTAATGAGTCTTTAACAATCTCTTTAACATCTAGACTTAAACCTGTTCCTGCTATCAAATCATCTAATTCAACATCTATAATACTACCATCTACAACTCTGAAATAACTTAAACCATCTTCTCGATCTGAAGGATCAAAACTTGTTTCCGTTTCAATAGTCGCTTCAACACCAGCCACTGGTCCTAGTTTCCAAGTTTGATTAAAAGTAAACTCCGGAGTAAATAACTCTTTAAATTCCTTTAAAAAAGGAATCTTTGAAATAAATTCTACAAATTTATGCCTTCTTGCAATTTCTTCAGGACTTTTCACCAAACTTAAATCAATTCTAGATACCCCTTCATCTAAGCCTGAATATCCACATTTGTCAATATCTAATTTACCATCGCCTGTTCCAATCGGTTGTTCAAAGAATTGGTCAAAAGACCAGTTTCTAGGCATTGGGAATCCTAAGTTTCCACTATATCCTGTTGACATATCCGCAACAAAGCTAAATGCATCAATTAACGCTTCTTCTGAAACCCTCGTACAAATGTTTCTAGCTCCATAGACACCAATACGGTAATTAGGTAAATCTTTGTAATCTGAATCTGTTTGATATTTTAAAAATACATCTTTAATTTCTCTAAAATATGGCAAAATTAGTTGTGTCACTTCATGATCCATTGCATCAAAATCTACAGCAAAATAAATTGTTTCACCAGAAGGTATTCCTAAGTTCCATGCAGCATTAAGTGCTTTATGAGCATCTTCTCTACCTCTTCCTTCTTTCTGGAAATACTCTTTCGTATAACCCCCATCTTGATAAATTAAAAACACTCGAAGACCTGAATGGAAAATTGTTGTTAATTCTGCTTGAGATAATGCTTTCGGAACACGCTTTCCTCCTCTTAGAACATATCCTGTTAAGTATCTACCTACCACTTCATACCCATGCTGTCTCAGTGTCTCAGCTTTAGGTATATCAATAATATAAGATGTATCACAAGCAACAGCCGTTCTAGATGTTAAGCCATTTGATGTTAATAATTGCTTTATTGTCATAACCTCTGCAATTCCTGTAACAGGCAAAGCCATGAATCTCTGAAATTCAATTACTCTGTTTCTAGTAGGCTCATCAAATACACCATTCATGCTAAGGATTCTAAATTCTTCACCATTACATGATAAAGCCCATTGTAATATTTTCACAAATGGACCTGAGTCGCCTAATCGTAATACTGGACAATTTGAAATTGTACTTGGTCCGAAGTTACCGTTCGCAACATCTTCAAGGCCTTCTTCGATCTGCAATGCATAAATTAATGCCTTGTTTGTATATCTATCGTAAATTCCATTTGTCGGAATATAATCAAAAAACCATTTTTTTCCTTTATAATTAGCATATTCTCGGTTTAATGCTTGTTGAATCTCACGAATATATCCCTTCGCTCTATAATTAGAAGACAATTTATATCCATCTGTATTTAATAGAGCTTTAAAGATTTTTGCTGTTACTCCACCATCCGCTTCAATACCTATATCACGCTGAAATGCCTTTACTGCATTTTCAGTTCCCGAATAAAAACTTCCCGTAAAACCTCCCGGATTATATCCTTTACAGTAAAATCCGCCTTGAAGTATTTTAATAATATTATTTGGAGGATCTCCTTCCTTTTGCTTTCTTAATACACCTATTTGATTATTAAACTCTCGTTCTGTTGTTGGACCAAAGTTATCCGCAGTATTTGCAATTCCTAATTCAATTTGTAAAGCTCGAATTAAAGCCCATACGGTTCTAAATCCTGTCCTCCCATCTTCTTCAACTGAATTGTACCTTCCAACATATTTGCTGTAGGTTTCATTTAACCATCTTTGTACATCTCTAACTCTTTCATCAGCCATTTTATCTTCCCCTTTCTTAAACTTATTTAACTTACGATTTAAGTGTAACTATTTATTAAAATTGAAAAGTATGAAAAATCTGTATAAAAAATCCTATAAAAATCCTCAAAAAATCAATAAAAAAAAGAAAGCCCTTTCTAGAACTTCCTTTTTGGTTGTAAACCTCACTCATTAAAGTCATTGCATTAATCCCTCCCCCACAATCTCCACCACTATCCACTCCACCAAAATCACAGGAATCTGAATCTCCTCCCCATCCGAAATCATTAGAGTAATGATCATCATTCACATAAGCCTTATTGAGATAAGGATGTGAATTACCACTATTTGTTCCTTTACTGTTCAATCCATATACTTTTGTTAAAAAGATAATATGAAATATAGCACCAATTATTACAGTGACAACAGCCTTGGAGAACTCTCCATGAATAAAGAAATAGCAAATACCGACAATCCAAGCGATTCTGTAAATTAACATCAATGTCTTTTTCGTCATTTGACTCATGCACCTCCATTTAACGATTTATTAATAGGCTTATTTATAATAAGCAAGAATAATAGCTTTATAAGGAAATAAAAAAGAAAGCCTTGGTTAGACTTTCTTAGTTCACAAAAATATAAAATCATTGTTGTGTTAACTTGTTTTTTACAAGAACATCTCTCGTATATGTTCCCAATCTCTTACTCGAACAAATCGAGTTTCTTTCCTATTATATGGTCGGTCAAACAACAATTTCTGGTCACCCTGAAATCCCTCAAGATTATGCGGAGCATCATCAATAAGCACATCTGTTTTAACTACATCTTTCTTTCCACACATAACTACTTGGTCTTTCGGGATAAACGGAAAATGTTCATCAAGCCACTCCCATTTCGCCACCATAATTTCAGGTTTAGTAGTTGCGGAGGTAACGATATAGACTTGATGTTTTTCACATAATTCTCTAACAACTTCTTGACTGTTCTCCACAATTGGCAAGTTTCGAAACAAATCATAGGTTAAATACTCATAAATCTTTGTTCCACATTTAAAGAAATTCGCCATATGCCAATCCGTAATGTCTTCTGGTTTCACATTCTCATTTTCATTTTTATTAATAATCTTTAACCAAGGATTATTTAGTTCTGCTATTACTTGATCCATATCAACGTGTGAGCGTCAAGTAAAATGTTACAGTTTTTGATAAATTATTTTTTACACTTTTGATGATTCAAAAATAGAGGTTCTATGTTT
>CADBNU010000291.1 GCA_902796085.1 Heyndrickxia coagulans | reverse complement strand
AGTTATATCCAATCGATGATTATGTTAGAAAACGATGACAAGGTATTTACAGTCCAAGATACATTATATTTATGTGAAAAACTTGGTATCCCTCTTGTATTTGATTTACATCATCATGAAGCGAACAACGAAGATATTCATTGGGAGAAAAATTGGGAGCGCATCTTGGCAACATGGAAAAACTCGCCACTTCCAATAAAAATACATATTTCAAGTCCACGCTCAGAAAAAGACTTCCGTGCACATGCTGATTATATTGATCCGATGGGATTACAGAGATTTTTAGAAAAAATAAAGGGGACCGTCAAACAAATTGATATAATGATTGAAGCGAAGAAAAAAGATGAAGCTTTGTTCAAGTTAGTAACAGATATAAAAGAAGCAAATCAATATGAATGGGTAGATGGATCTACATTTATTATCAAGTGATGGTGGTTTCAGGGGCCAAATTAGCCCCCTGCATTTTGATTTATAATAATAAAGATATTATCTTAGTTTTCTTTCAGCTACTAGATAACCACATAATATTCCCCAAATTAATCCTCCAATATGGGCATATATATTTACGTTTGGAGTAAAAAATGTAAAAACAATTGAAAAAATAAGAATAATACTCACTAAATGAGTCTGGTATCTTGGTAGTTTTTTTAAATATATAAGGCCGGCAAATGTTCCTAATAAACCAAAGATTGCCCCACTGGCACCAACATGGACATAGATTGGAGGTGCTAAAATGAAGGTAACGATATTTGCAAAAATTCCTGAGCTAAAATAAATGAAGAGAAACGAAATTTTTTTAATCAATTGCTCTAGTTGATAACCGGCAAAAATAAAAATTAATGCGTTGTAAAATAAATGATAAAAATCACCATGAACGAATATTGGTGTAAATAAACGCCACCACTCCCCTTGAGATATTAATATATTTACTCCTGCAAGTAGTTGAAAAAGAGTCCGGTTTGGAAATATTGAGATTGTTGTTATTAAGTAAACCACTAAATTAATGATTAAAATCGTTGATACAACGGGGAATCTTTTCATGAGATAAATGACTTCATTGATCACTTTCATACAGTAACCTCACCTGTATATTTTGCAGTCGATAAAAATGCCTGTACAATAAATATATATGAAATACAGTTAAGAATAGAAGGAGTTTTCAATGATTAAAGGAATTGGTATGGATATTGTTGAATTAGAACGCATTAAACAAACGTATGATCGAAATCCAAAATTTAAAAACCGTATCTTAACGCCGTCTGAAAGAGAGAGGTTAGAAAGTTTATCGGAAATGCGAAAAATTGAATACTTAGCAGGGCGTTTTGCTGCTAAAGAAGCTTTTGCAAAAGCTTATGGTACTGGAATTGGTAAAGACCTATCATTTCAGGATATTGAAATTGTGACGGATGACCGCGGCAAACCTTATATAGTAAAACCGATTGAAAAAGGTGTTCACTTAACGATTACACATTCTAGTCAACATGCATTAGCTCAAGTTATTATTGAAGATCGATGACTCAATGTTCGTGTTCCTCCAAAATTATATAAAGGCAAAAAGTATGTCCAAACAAATTATCATAATTCAAAGGTTTGTCTCATATATTCAAAATGAAATATAGGGAGACAAGACTTCTCCTCGAGGAAATGAAACAAAAGGGGATGAAACGATGAAGAGGAAAAGGGTCATACTTTTTGCCGGTTTGATTTTAATGTTTATTTTAGTAGGTTGTGGTGCAAAATCCCAGGAAGATGTCCTAAAAGATTTAAATTCGAAGGTCGAATCGATGAATGGGTATAAGTTAGACGCGACAATGACCTTAACGATGGGAACGGAGGCTCAAGAGTATAAAATTGAAGTTTGGCATAATAAGCCGGAAAATTACCGTGTGCATATGAAAAATGCCGAACGGGAACAAAGTCAAATGATTCTACGAAATAAAGATGGAGTTTACGTTTTAACACCTGCATTAAACAAAAGTTTTAAATTTCAAAGTGATTGGCCAAAAAATTCGAGCCAACCCTATCTATTTGAATCATTAGTACAAGATATACTTGAAGATGATGAAGTGAAGTTTAAGGAAACGGATGATCATTATGTATTTGAAACAAAAACGCGCTATCAATACAATAAAATGTTGCCAATCCAAGAAATTACATTTAATAAAAAAGATCTATCACCTGTTCGTTTAGAAGTCATGGACCAAGATCGGAACGTAAAACTTACAGTGGAGTTTTCAAAAGTGGAATTTGATGCAAAATTTGATGAAGGTTCCTTTGACTTAAATCGTAACATGACAAGTGCACAAATGGAAGTACCGGTTGCATCAAACAAGGAAGAAGAAGCTACTGATGTTGATTTTACTGTGAAAGTACCAACCGAAGAAATCCCAGGAACAAATTTAGTAGATGAAGAAGAAGTTGTGACCAAAAATGGTAAACGGGTTGTATTAACATATGATGGTGAAAAGTCATTTACTTTAATGCAAGAATATGTTGCTGTTGCAGAAACAGCTTCAATGGCCCCAACACCGGTTAATGGCGATCCTGTAGATTTAGGATTTACTATTGGGGTATTAACGGATCATTCGTTAACATGGACAGACGGTAATGTAGAATTTATGATTGCATCTAACGACTTAACAAGAGAAGAAATGGTCATGTTAGCAAAGTCTGTACAAAGTGTAGCAATTGAAAAATAAACAAACGAAAGTTTTGAGCTGCTAAACGGCGGCTTTTTTTTTGAAAAAATTTCTGTAGATAAAACTTGTTATTTTCAATTACCATCTTTTAGTAACATTGACATGGAAAACATTTTGATAAATAATATATAAATTAATGTGTATATCCTCAAATGATTGATCTAGCATAAAAAGGAAGTGTATCCTTTTGAACAGTACATTTTATCGTCAAACATGGGCAGAAGTTCATCTTGATGCAATAAGAAATAATATTCAATCTATTATTCGTATCTTGCCCAATGAAACGAAAATGATGGCAGTTGTTAAAGCAAATGGTTATGGACATGGTGCCTTTGAAGTTGCAGAAGTAGCCCTTCAAGCAGGTGCACACTCTTTGGCCGTTGCGCTTCTAGAAGAGGCCATTTTTTTAAGAAAAAAAGGAATAAATGCACCAATTTTAGTTCTAGGTTATTGTCCTCCTGAATATGCTCAAATAGCCGCGAAAAATAATATTGCTTTGACTGTTTATCAAAAGGCATGGATTGAACAAGCTGCATCGTATCTGAATGATACGCCTTTAAAAGTACATGTAAAAATTGATACAGGGATGGGGCGTATCGGGGTTCTTGATGAGAAAGAATTAATGGATCTTGTAAATGTGATTACAAATAAAAAATGTGTTGAATTTGAAGGTGTATTCACTCATTTTGCTATGTCAGATTCAAAAGATTCTTCTTACTATGAAGAGCAATTAAAAAAATTTCATAATTTTTTACAAACTTTAATTGATAAACCAAAATGGATCCATGCGTCAAATAGTGCGGCGACATTAATTCATAATAAAAGTTATTATAATTTAGTAAGATGTGGTATCGTTATTTATGGATTAACACCTGCGCTCGAAATAGCAGAAGATCTTCCAATTTCATTGCAACCGGCAATGTCACTACATTCTAGGTTGACTCACGTCAAACAAGTTAAAGCCGGTTCGTGTATTAGCTATGGCTGTACGTATGTAGCAAAAACAGACGAATGGATTGGTACGATTCCAATCGGATATGCTGACGGATGGCTGCGAGCATTACAAGGTCAAGAAGTTTTGATTGATGGAATAAGGGTGCCAATTGTTGGAAGAATATGTATGGATCAATGTATGATAAAATTACCGAAACCTTACCCGATTGGAACACAAGTAACGTTAATTGGTAAACAAGGTAATGAAGAGATATCAGTAGATGAAATTGCTCAAAAACTAAATACCATCAATTATGAAGTAGTGTGCATGATTTCAAATCGAGTCCCACGAATCTATAAAAATGGAGAGAATATGGTAAAGATTTCTAATCCAACATAATAATGAAAGCTGGAACAGTGGATAATATTGAGACAACTTGCATTAAATCTAATTTTTTTGCCGATAATATTGAAGGTGATGAAGTAGAAAAAAACTTTTCTTTCTTGTGATAAAATGTTACTATTTACTAAGGAGTACCAGTTGAGTTGTTGGAGGTGTCTTTTGTGTCTGAATCCGGCGCAACACAAGAAATTTTAGTGAATTTACCTCAAAGTCTTTTATTAGAAATTGATGGTTTTATTAAAACAGAGAAAGTAAATCGTGACGAACTAATCTATCAGGCGACAAAAGAGTTTTTACGCGAAAGGAAAAAAAGACACATTCGCGAATCAATGAGACGGGGATATATGGAAATGGCCAAAATTAATTTGTCCATTGCGTCTGAAGCGTTCCATGCAGAATATGAGGCAGAACATACAGTAGAGAGATTAGTAAGCGGAGGATAAGCCCTTTGATCGTTAAAAGAGGCGACGTTTTCTTTGCCGACCTTTCCCCTGTCGTTGGTTCAGAACAAGGAGGCGTCCGTCCTGTTCTCATTCTGCAAAATGACATAGGGAATCGGTTTAGTCCTACTGTAATTATTGCGGCAATAACTGCACAAATCCAAAAAGCAAAATTGCCTACACACGTTGAAATTGATGCGAAGAAGTACGGATTTGAACGTGATTCAGTTATATTACTCGAACAAATTCGAACAATTGATAAACAAAGATTAACAGATAAAATTACACATCTAGATGACGGAATGATGGAAAAAGTTGATGAAGCATTACAAATCAGTTTAGGATTAATCGAATTTTAGATTATACAGCAATGCAACGCTCTTCAAGAATAAGAGCGTTTTTTTGTACACAACTTTACGTCTTAATTTGGGGAAGGTCCAAGATTTGCATTGCATAAAAGGTAGTACCCACTCTGATTTTTTGTAGTAAAGCATCAAGTACTTAGTGGGCAATGTTTTTTCGTTCTACAACCTCGTATTGAATCTGTTAAAGATTTTAATTCTCAATACTGTCGTTCTGCCAAAAGGGTAAGTCTTCATGGACTTATCTTTTTATTTTTTACCTACTACCTATCTAAATTACACTCGCATAAGTGTTTGCAACTAGAAAGTAGAAACGTCTAATATAAAAGGGAAGTTTTATTAAGGAATACATACTAGAAAATGTATATGTATTGCCAATTTTTAAGTTTAAGTTGTTTAAATTTTAGGGAGTGAACATATTGGAACAAACAATTGATAAACAAGTGGATAAAAGTCAAATAAACTTAATGAAACAAATAGCAAAGGAGCTGTCCGTTAAGCTATCACAGGTAAAGAGTGTCATAGAATTAACGAATGAAGGAAATACAATTCCATTTATTGCTCGCTATCGGAAAGAAGTAACCGGTGCTTTGGACGAAGTAATCATTCGTGATATTTTAGAACGCTGGAATTATTTGATGCATTTAGAAGAACGTAAAAAAGAAGTAATTCGTATCATTGAAGAACAAGGAAAATTGACAGAAGACTTAGTGAAAAAAATTAATAAGGCAACGAAACTTCAAGAAGTGGAGGACTTGTACCGGCCTTATAAACAAAAACGGCGCACAAAGGCGAGTATCGCAAAAGAACGGGGGCTTGAACCGTTAGCAAATTGGATGCTTACGCTACCTGATGAAGGAGATTTAAATGCAGAAGCAGCAAAATATATTAATGAAGAAAAGGAAGTTTTAACTACTTCTGATGCTATCAATGGTGCGAAAGATATTATAGCAGAATATGTATCGGATCAGGCAGAGATAAGAAAGTGGATTCGTTTTGAAACATTAAAATATGGAAAGATACAATCATTGGTAAAAAATGAGGAGCAGGATGAAAAACGAGTCTATGAAATGTATTATGATTATGAAGAACCTATAAATCGCATTGTCCCTCACCGTGTTTTAGCTTTAAATCGTGGAGAAAAAGAGGATATATTGAAAATTACTATTAAGCCTGATGTTGACAAGATTATCCGGTATTTAAATGAAGCGTTAATCGCAGATAAATATCATTCACCAGTTGCTGGAGAAGTAGCCGCTGCAATTGAGGATGGTTATAAACGTTTGATTCAACCTTCAATAGAACGAGAAGTACGTAATGAATTAACGGAAAAGGCAGAGGAGCAAGCGATTCTTGTGTTCTCTGAAAACTTACGTAAACTATTGTTACAACCACCATTAAAGGGAAAAATCGTTCTTGGTGTTGATCCTGCCTATCGAACCGGTTGTAAATTAGCGGTAGTAGATGAAACTGGAAAGGTGCTTCAAATTGATGTGATCTATCCGCACCCTCCAAAAGCAAAAAGAGAAGAGGCAAAAGAGAAAGTTCTCAAGATGTTAAGGAACTATGGCATTGAAATGGTTGCTATCGGTAATGGAACAGCATCTAGGGAAACAGAAGAGTTTATAGCTGATGTTTTGAAATTAGATAATAACGGTGTTGTCTATATGATTGTCAATGAAGCTGGAGCCAGTGTCTATTCTGCTTCTGAACTAGCAAGAGAAGAGTTTCCTGATTTACAAGTTGAAGAGAGAAGCGCGGTGTCAATTGCAAGAAGATTACAAGATCCATTAGCTGAATTAGTTAAAATTGATCCAAAATCAGTCGGTGTTGGTCAATATCAACATGATGTATCTCAAAAGAAATTACAAGAATCACTGAATTTTGTCGTTGAGACGGTTGTGAACCAAGTCGGTGTTAATGTAAACACTGCATCACCATCTTTATTGCAATATGTATCTGGTCTTACTAAAACTGTAGCGAATAATATCAAAAAGTATCGAGAAGAAAATGGGAAGTTTAAAAATCGAAAAGAATTGAAGAACATACCACGATTAGGAGCAAAAACATACGAACAGTGTATTGGTTTCTTAAGAATAGTTGATGGAGAGGAACCTTTAGATCGTACAAGTATCCATCCGGAAAACTATCCAGTTGTCGAAGCTTTACTTGAGAAAATCGGCATGAAAAAAGAGGATATTGGAACGGAAGAGTTAATCAAACGTTTGAATAAAATTGACATGGAAGATTTGTCTCAAACACTTAATGTAGGCTATTTAACCTTGAAAGATATCTTGGATGCATTGAAACGACCAGAACGCGACCCAAGGGATGATTTGCCTAAACCGTTATTAAGAAAAGATGTCTTAAAAATGGAAGATTTAAAACCAGGAATGGAACTTCAAGGAACTGTTCGGAATGTTGTCGATTTTGGTGCCTTTATAGACATTGGAGTTAAACAAGATGGGTTAGTCCATATATCTAATATGAGTAATGAATATGTAAAACACCCTTTAGATGTAGTTTCAGTCGGTGATATTGTTACCGTGTGGGTATTAGATGTTGACGTTAAGAAAGGAAGAATTGCATTAACAATGTTAAAGGAATAAAAGAAGGAAAACAGCTGTAGTTCCTATTACTGCAGCTGTTTTTATAACTGTGTATAAGATTATACATAAAATATTCCATTTAGATTATTAAAGTATTAGAAAGTATTTTGAAATTTGACTACTATTATTTCTAAATCAAAAATAGACAAACAGGGTTAAGAAAGGTGTTTTTTATGGTAAAAATACCAACATTGATTTAACAATTTGATTTGATATCTATTTTTTTCATAAAATGCCCGTCGGATTTGTACCTTTAACCATGTAGGCATAGTTTAACCCTCCTTATTGTAAGAGGTGATAAAATATGATTAAGTTTAAATTATTTATAAAGTTAATCGATCCTTATAATCAATTTATGATGGCATAGGTTGTCAAGTTTCGTAAAAATGTGTAGTTAATTTAAGAGAAGTTAAGGTGAAAAACGTGGATGATATACAATTACAAAGATTAGTTGAAAAAATATCGTTAAAATACTTTGGAGCCCCTTTCCAACATAAAGCAAGTTTTAATCAAAGACTGCGCACGACAGGGGGAAGGTATCTCTTACAAACGGGGAATATTGAGATCAATAAAAAATACTTTGATGTATATGGAGAAAAAGAACTTATTGGGATTATTAAACATGAATTATGTCATTATCATCTTCATCAAAATAAAATGGGGTATCACCACAAAGATCGTGACTTTAAACAATTAGCACAAAAAGTAGGTGCACCGAGATTTTGTACTCCTTTGCCCAGTAAATATTTGTCAAAAAAAACGGTTCAAATCCATCGGTATCAATGCCAAACTTGTAAATATATTTATAACAGGAAAAGGCGAGTTAATACGGATCGTTTTGTGTGTGGAAAATGTAGGGGTAAGCTTTTAAAATTAGAAAAATAAAATTAAATTTTTTGTTGACATTTAATTAAAAAGAGGATATTATAATAAAGCAACGTTAAACAAGCACTATTCGATCAGTTAGCATAGCTTCCGATTATTTTTTCAAAAAAATAGTTGACAACAAAAAACGAATAGTGTATTATATAAAACGTCGGATTTAACGATGCATTCCGCAGTAGCTCAGTGGTAGAGCAATCGGCTGTTAACCGATCGGTCGTAGGTTCGAATCCTACCTGCGGAGTTTATTATGGCCCCTTGGTCAAGTGGTTAAGACACCGCCCTTTCACGGCGGTAACACGGGTTCGAATCCCGTAGGGGTCACTTTCTTATAAATTATCCATTTATGGTAATAATATGATATATACTTAATCAGAAAAAGGGATTTCTGACACAATTAATTTTTTTGTGAATCAAATTAATGTATCGGTGGGCTATAGCCAAGCGGTAAGGCAACGGACTTTGACTCCGTGATGCGCTGGTTCGAATCCAGCTAGCCCAGTTATTTTTGTTTCGTGAGCCGTTAGCTCAGTCGGTAGAGCATCTGACTTTTAATCAGAGGGTCAGAGGTTCGAATCCTCTACGGCTCACCATTCCACAAAAAATGTTATAACCATTCCATATCTTATTACGCGGTCGTGGCGGAATGGCAGACGCGTCAGGTTGAGGGCCTGGTGGGATTT
>CADBNU010000290.1 GCA_902796085.1 Heyndrickxia coagulans | reverse complement strand
TAATATATACTTGCGGGATTAATTTAGTGGTAGAATGAAATGTTTCCGACCTTTTAGCGCGGGTTCGATTCCCGCATCCCGCTCCATAACAAAAAGAGCCTTCACATGAAGTGAAATTTATTTTGTTCACTTCAAATGAAAGCTCTCTTTTTATTTGGAAAATGTATTAAAAAAACCAATTGTGCTCAATTAGCACATTAACAAAATCAAATAATGCATTGAACTGTTCTCTGGTAAAAAACCATCCGTTTTCTGTTCTAACCTTTAACTTACCCTCATCAAAACATACCTCAAAAACTCCACAGGTCCAAACAATATGAAGATTTTTATATCCCCTAGATATAAAAACAGGAGCATCTTTGAAATTTAATGCTAACTCTTCACAAAAGTTAATAGCAGCTGTGATGATATCTTTGATTTCAGGATCATCAGGTTTATAGCTTTTGTCTGTTTCAAAATCGTCGTCTGCCATCCGAAACATTTTGTTTCTCATTTCAGGCGTATTTTCTGTAAAGCAAAATTTTTGCTCTTTGTTGCCAAGGTACATCTTCCAAAGATACATAGTCATCCCTCCTCTTAACAGTTGTTTAATGAGAATTGATACAAATTTGCTATTCTTATTATACTTCGTATAGCTACGAATAATACTAATATTTTATCAAATTCTTAGCATAAAGTCAAAATCTTTCATATATAGAGCCACATAGATAGATTATATAGAAAATAATGTGAATCTACATAAAACATGTTGAAATATACGAGTAAATGTCAGAGCAGTATATCTATTGTATGACTTTTATGGTAAATCTAAAAGTTTTTTGTTTAAAATTAACATAAAATTGATTTTTGTTATTAAATATGATAAAATTAAAATCTATACAGCTTTTGGCTGTAACAGGTATTTTTTTACATCCTTTATAATTTGGCTATTGCCAATCAATCATGAATTGCTTAAGCAGTTTTATGTGTTGTAAAAGTAAAGGAGGGATTGAACACAAAGATTGGTTTTAAGTAACACGTTGACAGTTTTCATTAGGAGGGATTCAAAATGCCTATTAGTATTGGTAATGTAGAAACTACACAGAAAACAGTTGAGATTTTTTTAAGTGTTCAAGAAAGTATCAGTATTACTTTATCTAAGGATTATTCTTCGTGGGTTTTTGCAATTAATAAAGGAAGAAAAGATCTGACTGTTGAGGATTTGATTGAAATCTGCAATCTTCTTTATTCAGATAAGATAATTAAAGAAAATGAGAATATTCGGATTTGTTTAAACGGCAAAGAGTCCACATGTATTCGTGGAATAAATCATGTATCTTCAGAAATATTAAAAGCAGTTAAGGTTTTAATATCTGAAAAAAATAAGAATTAGTAAATGATCAATTAAACAATCTTTGTGTAATAGGTAGGGAATAGTATTCCCTGCCTGTTTTTTTATGTTTGTTAGATACTTGAATTGCAAAGATTGTATTTTTATGGTATAATATTTTTTGCAATTAAATAATTTTTTTTATTATTAATTAGGAGGCGATAGAATGACAGAAGTAGACGAATTTGTAGAAGAACTGCGGGAGTACTGTGAAAACTTATGGGAAGACCGCCAAAATGAGTTAGAGTATGTACTGGATTGTTACTTTAGCTCAGTATTCATTGAAGGTCATTTACCGTTTAGAGCAGTAATTGGAAACAAGAAGTGTAAACCTGTACCGATTCATAGAAGTTTCATAAAAACTTCTGGAGGGCTAAACATAAGAAATACATTTATGTGGCCAAATATTTCAGAAGAACTGATTCGTGAGGAACTAAAAAGACTTGGATTTGTTGTTACTGAAGGTAAAATCTGTATTTCTGTTCCGGCATATAAAAAAGGAGAAAAACTATCATATGCTCAGAAATGGGTAAAGGAAATCAACGATTGTTACGCTGCTTATTGTGCTGGTGAAAAACGGGAAGCCAAAGAAGTGTATTCAGATCTTCTTTCAGATCTATTTGAAGTGTCAACCGAAAGTATAAAAATCTATAAAGATTATGTACTTTTTTATGATTTTAAGTATGGGGAAAAAATCAGTGCTAAGTGCTTAGCATATGTCAGAAAGATGATGAAGAACGATGGCATTGAAGAATGTGTCGAAGACGGTAAGTACATGGGAATCAAAGTGTACAGAAGCTAACCAATTAATTAAAAAATCTATTTAAGATAGGGAGAGCATAGAAGATAAAGATTTTTATCCTCTATGCTTTTCCGATTTTTATAACAATAAAAAACATAGATTAAAAAAATATAGATTAAAGGATATTCTAATAAGGGAAAATCTAAGAATGAGAAGGTTTTGATATTTGTTATATTATGTAAAATATGGTATAATTAAGGTGTAAGCTAAGTTGTTAAACTTGCTACATTAGCCAT
>CADBNU010000289.1 GCA_902796085.1 Heyndrickxia coagulans | reverse complement strand
TATAAATGCTACATTTTATTTATATGGGAATCCGCCCTCTTTTATACCAATCTATTATTCATTTCTATCACTTTTTTCAAAAATCTATCATTTGGAAATGAGTGTTATTTTGTTGAACGTTGGATTTCTATAATCCAAAAGGGTGTTTGTCTTATCACAATCCATTTTGTAAACTTATTTAAAAAATGAATGGTTATAACTTTATTTTTTCAGAATATTTGTTGAGGTAATGCATATTTTTTATAATAAAAATCAGGAATTTTTGGAATGATTTTTTTTAAATTGGATAACATATCATTTGCGGTATATTGATGATATGTATTCCCTTCTGCGTTGTCTTATACGGGCAAGAATATAACAGTGACACTTGTTCGAAACCGCCAAAACACCAATAAAATAAAAATGGACCAAGGGAGATTGCCCCTGACCCATTAGTTCATTGCTATAGATGTCGTTGTACTTGATTCTTCCGATTTTTCTTCAACTTTCACACGTTCAATATCAGCACCTAGGGCAGCTAACTTACCGTGGAAGTTTACGTAGCCACGGTCGATATGTTTAAGTTCAGTAACCCTAGTATAGCCATCTGCCGCAAGTCCAGCAATAACTAATGCAGCACCTGCACGTAAGTCGGTTGCTGCAACTTCAGCACCTTGTAATTCAGCTGGACCATTGACGATAACAGAACGGCCTTCAATTTTTAAATTGGCGTTCATTCGACGAAATTCTTCAACATGCATAAAGCGATTTTCAAATACAGTTTCCGTAATCATACTTGTTCCTTCAGCTGTCAAAAGCAGTGCCATCATTTGAGCTTGCATATCTGTTGGAAATCCTGGATATGGCATTGTTTTAATATCGACAGCTTTCAGTTTTTCAGGTGCAATAACACGTAAGCCATCCTTTTCCTCAACAAATTCAACGCCCATTTCTTTTAATTTAGCAATTAGGGCAGATATATGTTCAGGAACAGCACCTTTAACAAGAACATTGCCACCAGTTATAGCAGCTGCTGTTATAAATGTTCCTGCTTCAATACGGTCTGGAATAATGGTATGTTCAGCACCGTGCAGTTCATCTACACCTTCAATGCGAATTGTTTCAGTACCAGCACCAACAACGTTTGCACCCATACTATTTAAATAATTCGCTAAATCAACAATTTCAGGTTCTTTGGCACAGTTTTCAATGATGGTCGTACCTTTAGCTAATGTTGCCGCCATCATAATATTTTCAGTAGCCCCTACACTAGGGATATCTAAATATATCTTTGCTCCTTGAAGTCTTCCTTCAACCTTCGCATCAATAAAGCCATTACCCACTTGAACAACTGCACCCATCGCTTCAAAACCTTTTAAGTGTTGATCGATCGGTCTTGTTCCAATGGCACATCCGCCTGGTAAGGCAACACGTGCGCGTCCTAGACGTGCAAGTAAGGAGCCCATCACAAGTACAGATGCTCTCATTTTACGAACATATTCAAATGGAGCTTCAGAGGTTAGCTCTCGTGAAGCGTCTATATAAACCGTATTATTTTCAAATTTTACTTCAGCATTTAAATAACGTAACACTTCATTAATTGTATATACATCTGAAAGTGCCGGTACATCATGAATGATACTTTTTCCATTACTAGCTAAAAGCGAAGCGGCGATTACAGGTAAAACGGCATTTTTTGCTCCCTCTACTTTTACAGTGCCGTTCAATTTCTTTCCGCCGCGGACGATGATTTTTTCCAAATGTATTCCCCTCCGCGTCCAGTATCTAATTATATTAATATTCAATCGTGATAATAGGTGTTCCAATTACATAAGTTGTTTTATTATCGATGCCGTTTTCCCTTAAAGCAATTTGCATATTAAAGGGTCCATTTTCCGTTTGTATATCATGGAAAAAAAACGGACTATGAACGGTCAACGAAGTAAAGTTTTTTTCTTCTAATTTTTCGATAATTTTCCCATTAAAGCTATCTACAATTTTTTGTGATTTTTTTTCAATGACTTCATCAATATTACCATCAAACTCTCCCTTTATACAAGAGAAAAAAGTAGTTGAATCCTGGAATATTTCACCTAAAATAAGCTCTATTTTACCATGTATTTCATTTTTAACTTCATTATTCCATTTTGTACCATTTAGTTCATACATAATAAAGCCTTGGATTATGTTTTGTTCTTTGAGGTTAGCGACGATTTGAAGGTTTTCAACATAATGAAGGGTATTATCAGAAACGGTCCCACTTATTGTCATACGATCGGAATTGACTTTCTTAGTCCACAGAAATTGAGGAAATCGTTTCTTCCATTTTTCCATCAACATTTCCAAATCATGTATGGTTTGTCCGTCTGGTAGTTCTTCTCTGGCAAATAAGGACCATTCTGTCATTTGTCCATTATGTTTCATAACTTCATTCATTATATTCAAATCAAAATCCGTTGTTACTTTAGCCTCTTTCTCAAAAATATTGAGAATAAAAACGAATAATAGCGTAAAAACTGTGACATATATTCCAAAATTTTTTACCATCTGACCTCTCCCCTTTACTAAAATTGTTGGTTAAATTGGGAGAAGTCATACATGGTAAATGTCGTCAAGTTTTGACAAACTCAAGGGATCAATAGGACTTTAGTCAAATATAAATGGTAATTGTTGGGACCAATCAAAATACTTTAAGAAAAAATCGCTAACCACTGTTCCAATCGCAATTGCCAATAATATATAAAGCATCCGTGCTTGACCAACGCGATTTTTTCGTAGAAACTTTTCAAAATCGAGTGCTTGTAGAGCCCACCATGCTAGTCCGATAAATACTAAGTTTGTCACAATCCCAAAGATACTATATAAACTATAATTAAAAAGCATGGTTCCACTCCCTTGCATACTTTTCGACACTAACAGTATTTTAACATACCTTTTCGTTAAGTATCTTACTATTTGTTTGCAAACCCATTAAAAGGAAAATACATAATTGTCCGCATCGAAGTGTGTAGACAATTCGAAAAAATAATACACAGTTTATCCACACATTGTGAATAATTTTAATCCACATTACACACAATCATTTATTTAAACTCTCCAATAGTACATTTTATAACATAAAATGTACTATTTCGACAATCGTTTATTCAAAAAAAGTTGTTTTTTACTAACAATCTTGTAAAAATTTTCCACAAACTAACTATAGTTATCCACTTTATTCACCTGTTTATCCACAATATCCTGTTTTTGTTGAAAATCAATTGCTGGGAATGGGTAAGTTGAAGTGAAAAGATTACTTTGGAGACTTCTATTTTTGTAAAAAATACGTGACCTTTAGCACTTGACTAACTTGTCATTAATGCAAAATGCCCCCTTAGCCAATTTATACTAAGAGGACATTCTTGTTTACGCTAAAACGTTTGGCACAACTCTTATTATGTTAGAAAAATTTTACTTTTTGCCAAGTTGTGCAACTTGAATTCGGTTAATTGCCCGTTTGAGTGACAATTCAGCACGTTTATGATCAATATTTGCTTCTCGTTTTTGATTCAAACGTTCTTCAGCCCGTTTTTTTGCTCTTAAAGCACGATCCACATCGATATCTTCAGCTCTTTCAGCAGCTTGTGCGAGAACCGTTACTTTATCTGGACGTACTTCAAGAAAGCCACCGGTAACAGCTACAACATCTTGTTCGTTTCCTGTTTTTACGCGTACAGATCCGATTGCTAGTGGTGCAACGAGTGGAACGTGTCCTGCCATCACACCTAGTTCTCCACTAGTTGCTTTTGCTACAACTAATTCCGCTTCCGATTCATAAACTGGGCCATCAGGAGTTACAATACTTACTGCGATTGTTCTCATTTATAATCCCCCTCGGTTCCCAATTAAACTTCAGCGCCCATTTGTTTTGCCTTTTCAACAGCATCTTCAATTGTTCCAACTAAACGGAATGCTTCCTCTGGAAGATGGTCCCATTTACCTTCTAAAATTTCTTTAAAACCGCGGATTGTTTCTTTTACTGGTACGAATGAACCTGGTTGACCAGTAAATTGTTCAGCCACGTGGAAGTTTTGTGATAGGAAGAATTGAATACGACGTGCACGGTGAACAACTAGTTTATCTTCATCATTTAATTCTTCCATACCTAAGATAGCAATAATGTCTTGTAATTCACGGTAACGTTGTAAGGTTTCTTGAACTTTACGGGCAACTTCATAATGTTCTTCTCCAACGATTTCTGGCGCTAAAGCACGAGATGTGGATGCTAATGGGTCAACCGCTGGGTAAATACCCATTTCAGAAAGTTTACGTTCTAGGTTCGTTGTTGCATCTAAGTGAGCAAATGTTGTTGCTGGAGCCGGATCTGTATAGTCATCGGCTGGTACGTAAATCGCTTGAATAGATGTTACGGAACCTTTATTAGTAGAGGTAATCCGCTCTTGTAATTGTCCCATTTCCGTTGCTAGTGTTGGTTGGTAACCAACGGCAGATGGCATACGGCCAAGAAGTGCGGAAACTTCAGAACCTGCTTGAGTAAAACGGAAAATATTATCAATAAATAGAAGTACGTCTTGTCCTTCTTTATCACGGAAATATTCAGCCATTGTAAGACCCGTTAAGGCAACACGCATACGTGCACCTGGTGGTTCGTTCATCTGACCGAATACCATGGCCGTTTTTGATAAAACTCCAGAGTCTTTCATTTCAAAATATAAGTCATTTCCTTCACGTGTGCGTTCACCAACACCAGCGAATACGGAAATACCCCCGTGTTGTTGAGCAACGTTATGAATTAATTCCTGGATTAAAACGGTTTTACCTACACCGGCACCACCGAACAGACCGATTTTACCACCTTTTATATACGGTGCAAGTAGGTCAACAACTTTAATACCTGTCTCTAAAATTTCAACTTGTGTTGATAGTTCTTCAAATTTTGGAGCTTCACGGTGAATAGGTGCTCTTTCCACATCTTTGGCGATTTCTTCATCTAAGTCGATAGGTTCACCTAATACGTTAAATACTCGACCTAATGTTGCTTCACCAACTGGTACGGAAATCGGAGCACCTGTATCAATGACTTCCATTCCACGAACCAAACCATCAGTTGAAGCCATCGCAATTGTCCGAACGGTATCGTCACCTAAGTGTGTAGCAACTTCTAGTGTTAAGTTAATGTCTACTTCAGATGCAGATTGGGCTTTATATTCTACACGTAATGCGTTGTAGATTTTTGGTAGTTGACCGTTTTCAAACTTCACGTCAACAACCGGACCCATTACTTGAAGGATGGTCCCTTTATTCATGTTTTTCCCTCCTGACTAAAAATACTCCATACTCAAGCTACTCGAGTATATTATTCTAAGGCTGCTGCACCGCTCACAATCTCGGTAATTTCTTGTGTGATCTTATCTTGACGAGCTCGGTTATAACGCAACGTAAGTTCATCGATCAGTTCCATTGCATTATCCGTAGCATTTTTCATCGCAGTCATGCCTGAAGCATATTCACTGGCTTTACTCTCTAAAATCGCACCAAAAATCAAACTTTCAGCATATTGAGGTAATAAAACGTTTAATATTTCCTCAATATTTGGTTCAAATTCATAGGATAAGTTGCTACCAGTTGATTCAATGTCTGTAAGCGGCAAAATTTTCTTAGCAATAACTTCGTGAGAAATGACAGTTTTGTAATGCGTATATATTAAGTACAGTTCATCATATGTACCGTCTGAATACATCCCTACCGCTTGGCGAGTAATATTGTTAATCTCATCATAAGTTGGATGGTCGTGTAGTCCGGCAATATCTAATAAAATGTTGTGACCTAATTTTTTAAAATAGTCACGTCCTACTTTACCAATGGCTATGATGCCATATTCATCCGGCGATTTATGACGTTTCTGTATCATTTGGTTCACTTTACGAATAACGTTACTATTGTATGCACCAACTAACCCACGATCAGCTGTAATCACAATATAACCCGTTTTTTTAACTGGACGCTGTTCTAACATTGGATGAGTAACTTCACTTGTACCTGAAGCTACACTGGAAACAACATCCTGAATCTTTTCCATATATGGTAAAAAGGATTTTGCACTTTGTTCAGCCTTACTTAATTTTGCCGTGGATACCATTTCCATCGCTTTAGTAATTTGACTTGTCTTTTGTGTTGATGTAATCCTTGATTTTATTTCTCTTAAAGATGCCACTCAATTCACCACCTTTTTTAAAGTTGGACATCCTGACTGTCAGGATGTCTATTTCGATTCAGATGTGATAAATGTTTTCTTGAAACTATTAATGGTTTCAGCCATATCATCATCTGCAGGTAGTTGTTGAGTTTTCTTAATTTCATCAACAACAGCTGGTTTGTTTTGATCAATCCAGCTATAAAACTCATTTTCAAAGCGACGGACATCTTCCACTGGAATATCATCTAAGAATCCGCGGGTTAGAGCATAAAGGATCATAACTTGTTTTTCAACAGGAATAGGTTTATTTAAATCCTGTTTTAATATTTCAACTGTACGTACACCACGAGCCAGTTTTGCTTGGGTTGCTTTATCTAGGTCTGAACCGAATTGTGCGAAGGATTCAAGTTCACGATATGATGCTAAATCTAGACGTAGTGTACCTGCAACTTTTTTCATCGCTTTAATTTGCGCGTCACCACCAACCCGTGACACAGATAACCCAGCATTGATCGCTGGTCTTACACCAGAGTGGAATAAATCAGATTGTAAGAAGATCTGACCATCTGTAATTGAGATAACGTTCGTTGGGATGTATGCAGAAATGTCCCCTGCTTGTGTTTCAACGAATGGTAATGCAGTTAAAGAACCGCCACCTTTTGCATCACTTAACTTCGCTGCCCGTTCTAGTAGACGGGAGTGTAGATAGAATACATCCCCTGGATATGCTTCACGACCTGGAGGACGACGTAGTAACAAGGACAATTCACGGTAAGCTGCAGCTTGTTTTGAAAGGTCATCATATACAACTAGAACATGTTTTCCGTTGTACATGAACTCTTCTCCCATAGAAACACCTGCATATGGAGCCATGTATAATAATGGTGCAGGTTCAGAAGCAGAAGCTGATACAACGATTGTATAATCCATTGCACCGTATCTTCTTAAAGTTTCAACTGTACCACGAACCGTTGATTCCTTTTGTCCAATTGCAACATAAATACAAATCATGTTTTCATCTTTTTGGTTAATGATGGTGTCAATCGCCACACTTGTTTTACCTGTTTGACGGTCACCGATGATTAATTCCCGTTGACCGCGACCAATTGGTACAAGAGCGTCAATCGCTTTGATTCCTGTTTGAAGTGGTTCATGTACAGATTTACGATCCATAACCCCTGGTGCTGGACTTTCGATTGGACGAGTTTTTGTTGTTTTGATTGGACCTAATCCATCAAGTGGTTGACCTAGTGGGTTTACAACACGACCAATTAATTCTTCACCAACTGGTACTTCCATAATACGTCCAGTACGACGAACTTCAGCACCTTCACGTATATCTGTGAAAGGTCCTAAAATAATTACACCGACGTTATTCTGTTCAAGGTTTTGGGCCATACCCATAACCCCGTTTTCAAATTCCAATAGCTCTCCAGCCATTGCATTATCTAAACCATGTACACGCGCGATTCCGTCACCTATTTCGATAACGGTACCGACATCGGTTACAGTCATATCAGCCTGATAATTTTCAATCTGCTTTTTTATCAGAGCGCTGATTTCTTCTGCCTTAATGCTCAATTCTTTCACCCCTCTTAAATACCATTTATCCGATTAGTTCGCGTTTGAGGCCGTCTAGTTTTCCACGCAGACTTCCATCATAGATGCGATTTCCAATTTGAATTTTTAATCCGCCAAGTAACTCTTCGTTTACGGTATTTTCTATTTCTAACGATTTTTTGTTCAATTTCTTCGCAAACACACTTACTAATGCTTCTTTTTCTTCGTCTTTTAATGGACGAACAGACTCCACATGAGCTTTCGCTATCCCCTTATTTTCATAAGAGATTTGAATAAACTCATCGATTACCGTCAGTATGTATTGTGCACGTTGACGATCTAATAAAAGTAGTAATGTATTAATAACAAATGGATTAAACTCTCCAAATGCTTCGTTTATGAGTTCACGTTTTTTGTCTTTTCCAATCTTTGGAGACGTTAGAAAGGACAGAATTTGTTTATCTTGACTAAAAATTTCTTTTACAACTTTTACTTCTTCTTCAATTTGATCAACAAGATTGTTTGCTTCGGCTAATTGGAAAAGAGCAAGCGCATACTTATGTGCTACAATCGTATCCTTCATTACTCTTCTCCTGCCTTCTTAATATACTCTTGAATAAGTGCTTCTTGATCTTTCTCATCTAATTCTTTCTCAATTACTTTAGAAGCAATTAGTACAGATAAGCTCGCCACTTGTTCACGTAACGCTTTAACTGCATTTTCTCTTTCTTGTTGAATTTCTAAGCGAGCAGATTCTTTCAAGCGCTCTGCTTCTTGCCGTGCAGCCGAGATAATTTCTTCTTTTTGGGTTTCCCCTTGAAGTTTCGCTTGTTCGATAAATTTTTGCGATTCTTGGCGTGCTTCCTTAACCATTTGTTGATGTTGAGCTAACAATTCTTCTGCTTCTTTTCTAGCTTTTTCAGCTTTATCTATTTCACTCGCGACATGTTCCTCGCGTTGTTTCATTACATTCACTAATGGACCCCAGGCAAATTTCTTTAGCAACAACATGAGGACGAGAAATGCAACTAATTGGTAAAGAGCGTCTCCCCATGTAATACCTGCAGCCGCTGCAACTACTAAACCTTCAGATAACACGCTTAGCTTCACTCCCTTCAAAGGCTGGGTTTTCTTTTAAAGAAATCTATATACACATACACTTCGTTGTTTATCGTCATAAAGGAATGGCGAAGGTACTTTTAAAAAATATCTCCGCCATTAAAAATTTATACACCGCTTCTACTATTAAGAGAATAGCGCGATAAATGCAATAACTACGGCCATAATCGGAATAGCCTCTACTAAACCTACACCGATAAACATCGTTACACGCATCATACCTGCTTGTTCAGGTTGACGTGCCATACCTTCTACTGTTTTAGAAACGATTAAACCGTTACCGATACCAGCACCTAATGCTGCTAAACCGATTGCTAATGCTGCTGCTAAAGCTCCCATTTAAAACTTCCTCCTTTTAAATTATGAAAATATATAAAAAAGTTTTATGTTGTTCATAAAATGAACTTAATAGATAATATATTAATGGCTCTTGTTCACTTTATGTGACATATAAACCATTGTTAACATAGTAAAGATAAAGGCTTGAATGGAACCTACAAAAATACTGTACCCTTGCCAAGCCATCATTAGAGGGAATGCTAACACCCCAGTAATGATATGACTTATTCCAAGTCCTGCAATTAAACCAAGTAAGACTTCACCTGCATAAATGTTCCCGAATAAACGGAGACCCAGTGTTAAAGTGTTTGCAAACTCTTCAATAATATTAATAGGTGTTAAGAATTTTAATGGTTTACTATATCCCGTAATATATTCTTTTCCACCTTTTAATTTGACACCGTAATAGTGGGTCAAACCAACAACCAAACTAGCAAGTGTTAAGGTTAGTAATGGATCAGCTGTAGGCGATTTCCACCATAATTCTCCATTAACTGAAAAAGCAAATGGTAAACCTAGCATGTTTGAAACAAATATGTACATAATTAAAGTCAGTGCTAGTAGATGGAATCTAGCCCCCGTTTTCCAATCCATGTTACTGTTGATAATCCCTTTCACAAAATCTAGTACCCACTCTAAAAAGTTTTGGGCTCCAGTCGGTTTCATTTGCAGATTTCGACTACATAAAAATGCAATCAAAAACACGATTACACATGCAACAGTAATCATAAGGACATTCGATAAGTTAAAAGGAATTCCGAATAATACAGTCGTTGGGCTTCCATGACTCACTTTTCTCACCTCTCTTCCTGGCTGCGTTTAGTAATGAACATAATGAAAAACTCTGCAAAGACGACACCAACAGATGCCAATAAACCAATGACAGTAGCAATTATATTAAAATAATTTGGAAATTTCATCGCTATAAGTATAGCAAGGGCAGCATAAGCAAATCTGCTCAGCGTCCCAATGGAATAAATTTTTTTACCATATTTAACAGCTTCACTAAATTTAATGGTTTTTTTATAAAGTAACCATAAATTAATGAAACTTACGGTGGTTCCTAGAATTAATCCAAGAAAAATCGTTTTATAAGGAGTAAATCCCCAGCCTAAGACTAATAGGGCAAGTAAGTAAAATAAGAATTGCTTGTATTTCTTAAATAAATTTCCTATATCTGGCATAAGCTCTAGTTCCCCTAAAAAAAATCATATTTCCATTATACAATAGGACCTTGTTACGTTTGTGACTAATTTTTTAATCATATATGTCGTTATGTAATAGAACACTTCAACATTTAGACATATTTTCATAATTTGATTTAGTCCGATTATTTACACAATTTTTTTGGAAATTACGAGATCAAATCCATTTTTTCTTTTTATCACCGGAATGGAAACCCTATCATTTCCCTACTTTAGGGTACAACAGTAAGCTTTTTCTGTCAATTTATTAAACGTAAAAAAGTAAAAGATAACGTGAAACAGCATTTCCATTTTCATATTTTTGTCACAAATCGTATTTTCCTGTCTATTTTTAAAAAAATTTTGTTAAGTTCTTGAAATTTCATTCACATTTTTCATTCTAACAAAACTTTGCTAGGAAAAACTAGCAAATTGTGAACATTTTATGACCACAAAAAAGCCGTTGCTGTTGCGAAAATAATTAACCATAAATTATTGTGGCTGATTGATTTCAACTACCTGTTCTACATAATCTTCTTTACCTTCCTTTTTCGCAAAAGCAACAGCGATATATACACCAGAATGTATTTTTCTCTTTAGCTTAGCTTTTTTCGTTACAAGCCCTCGTTTCATATTCTTTACGACATCTAGAAACTCGACAAATTGAAACGTGTCCGCCTCAAACAAGGCAATTCCAAATTCATCCGCACCACCAGGTAAATAGACTTCATATTTAACCACATCTGTTTGCTTCGTTGTTTCTAGTGAAAATGCCATAATTCTTGGGTAATTCGGTTCGTTGACAACATATAAATATGGAATTTGAATGGTTTGTGAATTAGCATGCATTGTTAAATAGCCATTAAATATTTGATTTTGCTTATGTTCGTCTTTTACCTCCAAACCGATTTTGATTTTTGTTTTTTGTTTTGGTCCTAATGTAAAAGGCATCGGTAAGTCCCAATTGATCGCATCAGAACGAGGGGGTGTTGAAAATGTATAGTGAACTGGTTCATCACTAATATTTTCTACCGTAATCAGTTTCGTTTTTTCTTCGAATTTTGAACCACTTATCTTACCATACTTTAATGAAGCTGGCTGGATGATAGAATTTGAATGAAATGCTCTTACAAGGTCAATTCGTCCTGCTCCTTGTTCAAACGGTTTATAGGTTTGTGAGTCTTCATCTTGTAAAAGAATACTTGTATTCATAAGTAACGCTTTAATTTGTGCTGGTGAAAAGTCGGGATTCGCTTGTTTTAACAATGCTGCAGCCCCAGCCACATGGGGAGCAGACATACTTGTCCCTTGTAAGGCAAGGTAACCGCCAGGAACGGTACTTTCAATGGCAACTCCTGGTGCGAGTAAGTCTGGTTTAATATCCCATGTGTATGTCACAGGACCACGCGAACTAAAATCAGCTAATAAATCTTCTTCTTTTTTTTGAATAATCTTTGCCAAAGTCTGTTTATCCTTTATTAATCGTAAAAGCCGTTCACCTTCTGCTTTTGTTAGAATAGCTGCAGGAATATCAATTTCTGTTTCCAGTTGAGCTGTAATCTCGATATCTTCATTATTAAAAATTAAAACGGCTCTTGCACCTTGATTTTTTGCATTCATCACTTTCTCTGTAAAGGTGATATCCCCTCTTTTCATAAGTACAATTTTTCCATCGACTGACAAATTTGCTAGGTCCTCTTTCTTGCCATGTTTACCATCGATGATGTCATATGAACGAGTTAAGTTCCACGGAGCAGAGCCGACAATCGGTTTTAAGCGGAATAGTTGTCTATCATATTGAAGGTACGGGATTTCCAATTCTGGTGTACTGGCACCTACTGATATCGCACGCTCAGATGTACCAGGTGAACCGACCGTCCAAATTTCTGGGCCAGCGTTTCCATTGGAAGTTACGGCTACTATCCCGCTTTCCACAGCCTTATCAAGAGCTAAACTTGTTGGTAAATCAGGCCCATTAATGCTAACACCGAGGGATAGATTAAGAATATCAACGTTATCTTTCATTGCTTGTTCAATAGCAGTAATAATCGTTTCCGTCGTACCAATCCCGCCCGGTCCAAGCGCTCGATAGACATATATTTCAGCATCAGGTGCAATGCCTGTCATCTTTCCGTTCGCCGCAATGACACCAGCGACGTGAGTACCATGGAAGGTGCTTAATGGTCCTAAACCTTTCGTTTCCATCGGATCTTGATCTTGATCGATAAAATCGAAGCCCTTTACATAAGCTTTCCTTAAGTCAACATGGTTGTAATCAATTCCTGTATCAATAATGCCGACTTTAATCCCTTTTCCTGTCAGCCTATTACCATTTTTATCTTTTATATGCCGTATTGCATCCGTACCAATATAATTAATACTGTTCGGTTTGTGAAGTTGTTTAACTTTTATCGGATTCACTTCTAACTCATATGTATAAGAAGGAAAAAGTTGACATGTATTCAGAAGTTGTTGAGTTTGTGCTCCATTGTTTTGAGTTATTTTGTTCTTAGATTTCATGTTAAGGTCCATCGAACGTTTGTTTAAAAACTTCTCTACTTCCTCTAGTTTGTCTGTTTTCCCTTTTAGTGATAGTCCGTTAAAAACATGTTTAAACTGATGACGAATCTCTAGTTCAGGAAACTGATTTTTTAATTGTTCGATGAACTCATCGGTAATGGGCTCTTGACTAACTAATATTGCTACTTGGTCCTCTGTTTCTTTTGGAAGGGGTGGGAATTTATATGGACGATTCATTGTTTTTCTAGAAAATTCTTGTTGTACTTGTTTTTCATTTACTTGCTTATCGGCTTTACTCAGGTGTGTTAGAAATTCATTTAATCGAGCGTTTGATTGACTTTGAAATGAAAAAAAGAAGAGGATTAAACATACGAAGAGGAATAAGGTTTTATTTCGCTTACGGTAAGTTTGAGGGGATCTTTTCGGTTGAAATTTTTCCTTCATCGTAACCTCTCCTTTTAATTGTTATTTATTAGTATTGGAGAGGGTAATTCGTTTTATTGAAGTTAAATATTGGATATCAAAGAAATCTACCCAGGACATTTTTTAAAATATTAAAAATGCAACCTTGGGACACACACGAACCCACTGTTGCATCTTTTTATTTTGATCTATGCTAAGAAAAAGCCACCATAGACAAACGCAACAACAATAACAAAGGCAGGATGGACTTTTAATTTTTCCATGAGGAACCAACTACAAACTGCTATGAATATTGTTTGCCAAAGACCAATACCCACATAAGATGTTGCAAAAAATTCATATGCCATAATCCCTAGTAAAACAGCAATGGCTGGGCGTATGTATAACGTAAGTCGTTTTACTTTCGGAGAGTCTTTGTATTTTAATAAGATACTTAAAAGTACAATCATTAAAATGAGTGTAGGCGCTATGTTCGCAAAAATCGCCACCATTGCACCAAGTACACCACCAACTTCATACCCGATATAACCTGCCAATTTCGTTGCAATTGGTCCTGGAAGGGAGTTACCAATCGCTAGTATTTCACTAAACTTATCAACTGTAACCCACTCGTAACGATCCACGACTTCATGTTCGACAAGTGGTATGGATGCAGGTCCTCCGCCGAAACCTAATACACCTGGGAGTAAAAACGCTAAAAAGAGTTGCCAATAAATCATGATACCTTACCTTCATTCTCTTTTTGTTCTGATTTTTTATCTTTTTGTGTAAGAGCAATGGATAACAATATTACAATGATGACAGCAGGATGGATATCAATCACTTGTAATAAAATAAAGATGGTAACGAGTAACAAGGTTGTTGTGGTCCATCCTAACCCTTTTCCAGCTTTACTTACAAAAGTCCAAGCCATTTGGGTTAACAAGACACCAACAACAGGTATTACGGCAGCAATCATCCCACTTACCCAATCAAATTCTTTTATGTTGGATAACGACTTTAATAAGACAATCATTAAAATAACGGTAGGGAGAATACTTGCAATAAGTGAAATAATTAATCCGATTATACCGCCGACTCGATACCCGACAAACCCTGCCAGTTTTGTAATTATCGGACCCGGTAGTGCGTTCCCAAGTGCAATCACATCACCGAATTCATCCGCATCCATCCATTTATATCGTTCTACAGCTTCTTTATAAACAAGCGGAATGGAAGCTGGTCCACCCCCGTACCCTAATAATCCGACTCGTAGAAATGCTAGAAAAAGATTCCAATGTCGTTTCATTTCGTTACATCCTTTATAAAGGTATTCGTTCCATATTTTTATTCAAAAGTAATTTCTATCATTCGTCAACTTTGTATTCATATTTTACCATGCAGCCACAGTTCCATCCGTCCGTGACTCACTGCCACCGATAAGTACGCCTGTTTCTGGGTCCCGCCAAATAATTTGCCCACGTCCAAAGCTATTCGGCTCAAGTTGTATAGATATTTTATGCCCGCGTTGTGCCAGTCCTACAGCTATATGGTGTGGGAACCGATGTTCAACTTCGACTTGTTTTTCTTTTAACCACTGCCATCTTGGAGCATCTAAGGCTGCTTGCGGATGCATGCCAAAATCGACTGTATTCATAATGACTTGAACATGGCCTTGAGGCTGCATAAAGCCACCCATTACACCAAATGGCCCAATTGGTACATGACCTTTTGTTAAAAATCCAGGTATTATCGTATGATATGTCCTTTTGCCACCCACTAACTTGTTAGCATGATTGGAATCAAGTGAAAAATTGTGACCGCGATTTTGTAGGGCAATTCCTGTATCTGGTACTACAATTCCAGAACCAAATCCCATATAATTACTTTGAATAAAGGATACCATATTCCCTTCTTTATCAGCGGTAGCTAAATAAACTGTACCACTTCTTGAAGGATCACCAGCTTCAGGCATCATTGCCTGATCCGTAATGAGACTTCTTCTTGTTTCAGCATAATTTTCACTTAGTAGTTGTTCGGTCGTATACGGCATCTTTTCACGTTCAGTAACATATTTCAGCGCGTCGCTAAAACCAAGCTTTATCGCCTCAATTTGTTTATGGTATGTATCAATCGAATCTTTTTCTGAAAATGTAAATCCTTTTAAAACGTTTAAAGCAAGAAGGGCGACAATCCCTTGACCGTTCGGTGGTATTTCCCAAACGTCATATCCTCTGTAATTTACATGAATCGGGTCTACCCACTCTGGATAAAAGGCAGTTAAATCATCCATATGTAAAAATCCGCCAGTTTGTTCAGAGAAATTGGCGATTTTTTCTGCAATTTCTCCCCGATAAAAAGTTTCACCGTTCGTTTCCGCAATTAATTTTAATGTTTTCGCATGATCTTTTGATGCCCAAACTTCACCAACCTTTGGAGCTCTTCCCTTCGGTGCAAAGGTCGTAAACCAATGCTTGTATTCCTCACTTATCAGTTTTTCTTTATATTGTGTGTAAGCATAATTCCAATATTTTGCTAGAGTCGTAGATACGGGATATCCTTCTTCTGCATATTGTATAGCCGGTTGTAACACTTCTTTCAGCGAAAGGCTACCAAATCGTTTCGAAAGTTCTGCCCATGTACCAGGTGCACCGGGTACTGTAACTGGAATCCAACCGTGGGCTGGCATCGTTTCATAACCACGTTCTTTCACTACATCGATGGAAATGGATTTAGGTGCTGGACCACTACCGTTTAAACCGTACAATTTCCCCTTTGTCCAAACAAGGGCAAATGCATCACCACCAATACCGTTGGATGTAGGTTCGACAACTGTTAAACAAGCTGCTGTTGCAATTGCAGCATCAATGGCATTTCCCCCTTTTCTTAATATGTCGAGTCCTGCTTGTGCAGCTAACGGTTGTGATGTGGCAACCATGCCATTTTTTGCATATGTGGAATGTCGTCCAACCGGGTAAGGACTGCTGTGATGGTCAATAGAAAACATTTGCATCCCCCTTTCATGCGTCGAATTATAGGAATAGTACAAATTTATTCAATTTTTGTCAATATTTGTGTTTTTTAAAAAGAGATATAATGGGTAAAAAATTAAATTGTTGCATTCAGATAAGAGAAGCAGTTTTTTGGACAATTACGTTGTGGGGTATTGACTCGGATTGAATATGAATTTTCGGGTTCATCAAACATATGATCCATTTCATTCAATAAGTTGACAAGTGAAGGATGGTTCAAACGTTTGTTATACCTAATTTTTTGGAATATGTTCATCTCGGTAAATTTATCAAAACGTTTGATTGAAAGGGTTTTGATCATAAGCGACAAATCAAACGATTGATTAACTTTTTATAAAATGATAAGAAAACAAGTGTTAAATAAAAAGGGCCAGTCCAGAATGTCTTATTTCAGGATTATTTGATAGGTACGGCGGCGGTCACGCATCCAGTGGCACGACCACCAGCAATGCGTTTGCGGGCGGCTTTTGTGCCTACGCTTACGTTTTTGGCACAAAAGATTTTGTAGTTCCCGCTAGTGTCACCGCCAAACTCTCCCTTCAAAAATCCGCTTTTTATGACGTATTGGACAGCCCTATTATGTACAATTACTTAGTACCAAATAACCGGTCACCAGCGTCACCAAGACCTGGTACAATATAGCCATTTTCATCTAATTTATCATCTAAAGCCGCAATGTAAATATCAACATCTGGATGTGCTTCTTCTAAAGCTTTTAATCCCTCTGGCGCAGCAATTAAACATAGGAATTTAATACGCTTTGCACCACGTTTTTTCAAACTATGAATTGCTTCGATTGCAGAACCACCTGTTGCAAGCATTGGATCGACGACGAAAATGTCACGTTCTGTTATATCGGATGGGAGCTTAACATAATATTCAACTGGTTTTAATGTTTCTGGATCACGGTATAATCCTATATGGCCTACTTTGGCTGCTGGAATTAATTTCACAATTCCGTCAACCATTCCAATACCTGCACGAAGAATTGGTACGATACCTAATTTTTTACCGGATAAAACTTTTGATTTCATTCTAGAAACTGGGGTTTCGATTTCCACTTCGTCTAACGGCAAGTCTCTTGTTGCTTCAAATGCCATTAATGTTGCAATTTCATCAACTAATTCGCGAAATTCCTTTGTGCCTGTTTCTTTTTTACGAATATATGTAAGTTTGTGCTGAATTAATGGATGATCAAATACGTATACTTTTCCCATGTGTATCGCCTCTTTCATCTTATTAATCGGTTACTAGATTGTTCAACTGTATACATTTTTAGTTTGGCAGTGTTGTATTTGTGTATTGAGGATAAATGGATACTTAACCATTATCATAGAATAAAAATTTTCACTTCGATTTATTTTACAAAAAATCATATATTTCGGCAATAGTCTACACGTATTATAACAAAACTTTCAAATCCCCTGACATTTATTTTTATTATGGGAACTCGGCTTGGGATTAGTACATAGGTTTTTATCGTTATACTTTCTTTGTTCTTTTGTCTATTCATACAATCCTTATCTTTTCCAATTGTAAAAGGAAATATTGTCTATATCGAAGTTGAAATTTATTGAAGCGAAAAATTTTGACGAATGAAAAAAGCCCACATAGGGTGCCCTTAAAAGTTTATTTTGATTAAC
>CADBNU010000288.1 GCA_902796085.1 Heyndrickxia coagulans | reverse complement strand
CAAAAGGTATTATTGTTTCATATCAGTGCTCATCAAAGCCTACACATATGATTTCTTCGAATTTTAGATAGATTATAGCACTTGACAATAGTAAGAATATAATATTAAAATATAAAAAATTCAATAAAAACTGAATTTTACCTTATCAAGAGTCAGGGGAGGAAACTGGTCCAATGAACCTGCAGCAACCTTTACTTAATAAAGATTAAGTAAAAAGGTGCTAATTCCAGCAAGCTTTCAGCTTGAAAGATAAGGAAGAGCGAAAAGATTGATGATATCCTCTTCCTTTTGGAAGAGGTTTTAATATTTTTTTGATTATAAATTATAGAATCTTTCGCTCAGTAAACAAACTATTCAGCTTGGTTAACTTGGAATTAAACGATGAGGTAAGAGACAGTTTAGTGAGGTGATAAACAATATTCAACTTGTCTTTTTACCCTTTAAAAATATTAAATGAAAAATTAGTTTAGATTTCTTTGGATGAATTTTTTGGATTAATGATTATTTTACGAAAATAAAGAAGAAGGAAGTGTTTACACATGAAGAAACAAATTCATTTAAATGGTTTTACACAAAATTCAGTTGCACCTCATTCGCCTGGACTTTGGAAACATCCAAAAGATCAAGGTCATCGTCATAGGGATTTAGATTATTGGATTAATTTAGCCAAGTTATTAGAACGGGGAAAATTTGATGCAATTTTTTTAGCAGATGTATTAGGGATATATGATGTGTATGAAAATAGTTATAAACCTGCAATACGTAATGCTGTACAGGTACCATTGCATGATACATTATTACAAATTTCTGCCATGGCGGCAGCAACTAAACATCTTGGCTTTGCTGCTACTTATTCAGCCACTTATACCCAACCATATAAACTTGCTCGAGAGTTCTCAACCTTAGATCATTTATCAAAAGGTCGTGTGGCTTGGAATATCGTAACCTCTTATTTAAAGAGTGAGGCAATAAACTTAGGTTTAGAAAAACAAATTGAGCACGATACAAGATACGATCGTGCGGATGAATATATGGATGTCGTGTATAAACTTTGGGAAAAAAGTTGGGAAGATGATGCGATAAAATTTGATAAGAAAAACGGAATTTACACCGATCCAGAAAAAGTACATCCGATTAATCATAAAGGAAAATATTTTAATGTCCCTGGTGTGCATTTAGTCGATCCTTCCCCACAACGGACGCCTGTATTATTTCAAGCAGGTGCATCATCTAGGGGTCGAGATTTTGCAGCAAAACATGCTGAAGGAATATTTACTGTAACAGGAAACAATATTAAAGAATTACAAAGATTTTCAGCTGATATTCGAGAACGTGCGAGAAAATTTGGGCGCGATCCTTATGACATTAAAATTTTTCCAGCAATTGTTCCTATCGTTGGTTCTACAGAGGAAGAAGCTAAAGCGAAATATGAGGAATTACTATCTTTCCTTAGTTATGAGGGAACAGCAGCTTTACTGTCTGGCCATACAGGTGTTGACTTTTCTCAATATAATCCGGAAGAATACGTGGAAGATGTAATCACAGATGCTTCCCACGGATTTTTACAAAAGTATACTGTAGAAAGTACAAGTAAGCGGTGGACAGTGAGAGAAGCCGTTTTACACCATGGATTAGGAATAGGGGCAATGAAACTTGTTGGCACACCAGAACAAATTGCAGATAAATTAGAAAAAATGTCCATAGAAGGTGATGTGGATGGCTTTAATATTATTCAAGCCGCGAGTCCTGTTACATTAGAAGAGTTTGTGGACCATGTTGTTCCTGTATTGCAAGCGAGAGGCATTTATCGGAAAGAATATGAAGCTAATACTTTACGAGAAAATTTATTCGGAAAAGGAAATATTCATTTGCCGAATCGTCATCCAGCAAAGAAAGTATCAATTAGTCTCCAGGAAGCGCAATCAATATAATATTCAATTTCAATGAATGTTACTGAATAAGAATCTTTTTCTCCTTATCTCATTATGCAGTCTTGTCAACACCAAAGCAGAAATATCGGAAGTACAGTCGAAAAAAGGGAAAAATAGCTTTCAAGGAATTTGTAGGATGTTACTCCTGATAATCAATTTTGAAGAAAGATCTTATTTGATTATCAGGAGTATTTTTGTTTTGCTTAATTTAGGTTGCGCTTATTTAAAGGATGAATAAAAATATTTTTGAAAGACAAATTGTAATTGTCGAAAGTAATGAATCAGGAAAAAAATTCCTTAATGATTTATATTATTTATATTTTTACGGAGCTAGAACAAGGAGTAATGAATCAATCCTATCGGTTAATGGGAGATAAGTTGTAATTTTTCGTGATTAAAGGAAACAAATTGATAATATAACTCCTTTTGTGGGATATTATGACAAACTGTTCTTCTTATCAAAGCACAAAATTTAACCGTATTTTTTTAAATAATGGAGAGAATGAAAAGCTTTTCTTTTTTTAAAAATGTATAAATCCCATCACAATTTACAAATAATGGTATTAGTAATGGCAAATATTGTGTACTAAAACAATGAATTTTTCATATGATTTATGGAGAAGTTCATCATAAAAAGTATTGCTGTTTAGTAACAGGATATGGTGAAATCCATTGATACTACAGTGCTTTCAAGGATTCAACATGAGAATTAAACATCAAGACTTGAGGGGGCAAACTTTGAAAAGGATTGACAAGATACATAAGAATTGCATCATTAAAAATAAGAGAAAAAAAAAGCTAAGTAATGGAAAAACGGTACATTTTGCTACATTAGAAAGAAATACAAAAGACGAGAATAAAAATAATACCCACTTAAAAATAGGGAAAAATGGGTCATTGTAGTTTTTGGAAAATTTTGATATATTTTATTTCAATCCTATTTATAGTGGGTGATTTTTGTTGAAAAAAAAGTATGGCAATGTTGTTGGTGTATTGTTATTTATCATTGTCAAATACATTGATGAAAAATCAGCCGATTTATTAGGATATTTACATAAATTCATGGCCAGTCCGTTTTCATTGCCGTTTTTACAATATCAAGAGGACCATAGTGCACTTTTTTCAACTTTACAATTTGTTTTATTAGTTTGTCTATATGCTTTAATTATTTTTGGTT
>CADBNU010000287.1 GCA_902796085.1 Heyndrickxia coagulans | reverse complement strand
TCTTGAATTAATCCGGATAGTTCAGATAAATTCCAATCAATATCTTCATTGATAAATGATGGTAAAAAGGGCTTATATCCTTTGTGTGAAATATATTTACCTGCTTTGTATGACTTCATTATAAAAACCTTATATTTAAGTTTAATCTGTTTAACTTAAATATAGCATATTTATATTAAAGTTTCAAGTTCTGCCAAATAATCCATTAGCAATTAATTAAAACTGTTAAGTTGTCAACACGACCATAATTGACAGAGTAGTATGTAATAATACTTTATGTGTATAACAAAAAGGAGAAAATCATGCTTAAAAAAGAACAAATTGATGATGTATTTGACAAAATAATTGAGGTATATGAGGAAAAACACTTTAAAACAGGTTTTCATGATTTAGATTTCATAAGAATACCTAAGAAAGAAGGAACACTAATAACCATTGAAAGCAGACCTATTATGGGGAAAACTTCTTTAATCCTCTCTATTATATGGAAATTAATGAAAGAAAATAAAAAAGTACTTCTGTTTTCAACAGAAGAAACTAGCGAAAATTTGATTAAAAGACTCGCCTCTATAAATGGAGAAATAAAGTATCAAAAACTCATTGATTTCAGATTACAAGCAGATGATTGGAAAAAACTTAGTGATACAATTGGAGAAATGTACAATTGGGATTTAAGAATTTCAGATAATATGTTTAACATTAAACAAATTGAAAGAGAAATATATAAACATAAACCTGAAGCTGTTTTTATTGATTCATTACAAGGTTTTGATGAAGAAAAGAATATTGATAGAACTGAACAATTTGAAAGAATTATGACAAGATTAAAAATTATTGCTAAAAAAATGAATATCCCCATTTTTATTACTATTCATTTAACACAAAATGAATTAGATAAAAGAGAAAAAGATCGTCCTACCGATGTATTAGGGCGTAAAGCTTCAATACTTTTAAATAAATTGGGTACAATAGATAAAAATGCAGATATTGTTCTTTATTTACATAGAGATTATTATTATCCAGATAGTCGTAAACCGACAATTACTGTAGAAAAAAACTTTGGTAGAACTAATGCAGAAGTATATTTACAATTTGATCCTGCTTTTGGTAAATTCTACACTATGTTAGAGAGACCAGATTTACTTGAAAACAGAAAATTATCATTGAAAGATAAAATATTTATGGCTTTACATGATATGCTATATGATATTGAGCATAGATTGGATGCTGATAAAAATTCTTAGCTATTCTTATTAATGTTTCAATATGATTAATAATAACGTAGTTTTATGGTACAATTAGAAATTAAGGAATGAAAGTCTAGAATGAAAGAATTACTTGAACAATTACTAGATAAACATATTGAGTATTTAAAAGGAGTAAGGAAACGAGTTCAGATAACACCTTTTACTGTTTTGGAGTTTAATACGAGTGAAATTGGCATAAATAAAACTATAATTGAACAGATAGGGAGAAAAGGATTTCTTATATATGTAATTAAAACTAAAGAAGAATTAACACAGAATAAAGCTGAACAAGGTTATAATAATCTTAAAAATGAAGGGTATGGAGCATTTAGGGTTAATAATGAGAAAGATGATAACCATTTTGAATATTGGAAAAACAAATCAGGTGAAAAATGCTTGTATGTTGGTAGTTCACAAGATATAAAGAAGAGACTAAAAGAACATTTAGGAATACAAAGTAAAACAACTTATGCTTTACATTTATCTGAGTGGTGGGAAGATAAAAATATTACAGTAGAACTGTATGAAGTAAGTAATGTTAAGGAAATGCAGTTATATGAAGATTTGCTGTGGGATGAACTTAAACCTTTATTAGGGAAACATGGAAAAAGATAAGTGTCCATCCTCAAAGAAATGTCAGATATGAACATGATAATTACTAAAAAGAACTTTTTTTATTTGCCAAAAAAGAATTTTAAAGAAAATAAGTCAAATTTATTTGGTTTTAAATATTATAAATTATCTATAAATAGTGAAAGCAAGCCTGGCGAAGGATTTTTGGCATTAAAACAGAGGCTTTTTAAATAAGCCTCTGTCTAAAGTTCGAAAACAAAGATACTTGTAACTCTTGCTGAGCAATTTATTGCGAAGTAAAGAGTTATTGCATGTCCGAAGGACTCTCTTGAATTTTGGGCATATTGGTTCTTCATTCCGTTCCAAAATCTCCTTCGTAGATTTTTTCACTACATCGAACCACATATTATACGGGTTGTTACCCTACCAAAATTCGCTGAGTCGGGAATAAATTTTTTTGAAATTTATTCCATCGATTGTCTTGGATTTTGTGTCCACTTTTTGGGGTACAGTTCAAGTTTGGCACTTCGTGCCATCACTCTACACAAAATCCGCCGATACGCTCCGCCGTTTCGATATAATAACAAATAAAAAAATTC
>CADBNU010000286.1 GCA_902796085.1 Heyndrickxia coagulans | reverse complement strand
TTTTTTTGTCAAAATTTTACTACTCGGAAAAGTACACTTTTACGAGTAGTTTTTTTGAAGGGCAATATCTATACGTTTGACATAAAGATATTAGCAGCATGGTCAAGTTCGTCACGTTCCGGGACGGGACAGAGATACGGGCATAAGTAATCCCCTGCCTATCGCTAAGGTGAATTTTGCGGTAGGAAGGGGATTTTTTAGTTAGTAAAAGGCAGGCAATGTAAGTTATGTGTAAAAAAATGTACATCGAATTTCTGTATAATTAATTCAGGCAAAAGTTGAAAACGAAGGAAGGGAGACAGATGACAAAATGCAGAAGATGCGGAAAAGTAATAAAGTTTATCAAAACAAAAAAAAGGAAAATGGTTGCCGGTAGAGCAGGAACTGGTTGAGATCACACCTGTTGAAAAAATAGGCAGACCTTACGTTACGGAGGACGGGCAAGTGATTTACGGATTGCCAACAGCTCCTGAGTGCCGTTACAAAGGTATTTCCGATGCGAAAGCATACCTCTGTCATTTTGCAACTTGCCTTTATCGTGGTAAGTGAGGATTAACTCTAATAGGCGTATGGTTCTAATGAAAACTATATGGTATAATATTTATATGGCTGATGATTTAACGGAATAAATATTTGCGTTTAAAAAAGGAGTCGTTAATTATGGGAAATTATGCTATTTACGCTTACAATACGCCGAGTGGAAAAGAAACGGTAGATTTTGTATACAAATCATTAGTCGAAGATTACGTTTCAAGGTTTTTTTGGAGCTATCGTGAAGATTGCGATTTGAGAATTCTTAATAAAATGTCTTGGGCTCAGATGGATGATGAACAAATTGATTGTTGGAAGCATGCTCATCGGCTTTTAGATTTTAAAAAAGGAGATTGGATTATACACATTAATGTTCCAGAGTATGGTAAGGTAACAGCTGCACGAATTTTAGAAGATTATTATTACGATAATAATCTTCCGGAAGGGCATGATGATGGAAGGCATTGTTTTAAGATTGACAGTAATACCTTAATTACATTCGACAGAAATGATTCGCGGGTTCATCCTTATTTGAGCACCCGGTTAAAATTACAAAGAGCTTTATGGCGTATTTATTGTGTAGAACACTTTGAAAACTCTTTGGAAGAACTAAAGAAAACAGCTCCAACCGATAAGAATGTACATTTTATTAAAGAAACCAACCAGGCACTGGTAGAATTTACAAAAATAATTCAGAGTAACTATCCTGGTAAAAAATTAGAATACTTTTTAGCTGAAGTTTTTAAGCAAATTCCTGGGGTTTTGGATGTTAAAGTTAATGGTTCTCAATGGGGCACTGATTATGGCGCAGACATAATAGTCACATTTGCAGGTAATTTTTATGACTGTTTTGCAATTGATCCAGAAAAGATGGTTGTGCAAGTAAAATCATTTGAAGGAGAACATTCAGACACAACGGCTGTGGATCAACTTAAAACTGCAATCGATAAGTATGATGCAACTATGGGCGTCATCATGACTACTGGAAAACGTACCCAGGAGTTAGATGAAAAATTCAAAAAATTGGAAAATGAATTAAATGAAAATCGTAGGAATGTGCAGGTATGTTTATTGGCTGGTAATGAAGTTGCGCAATTTGTCTTACGGAATGGCATGGATGTTCTTCTTGGCAGTAAATAACTGATGAGTTATTTATTCGATTATTCCCAATTGTTGGCGTAATTCAGACTAATGGTAGTTTTCTTAAACAAAGGAGGTATTTTTATGGCAGTTCCAATTCAAGGTAAGATGTGTGGCAATTGTGAGTATTGGAAAGGCCCTCGTACTATGGGTCCGGGGAACCATTATGCGATGTGTAAATTCAATGATATTGGTGCGTGTTTGTATCCATATGGATACAAACACATTAAGTATTTGGCTGGTGACAAGTGCGCGCACCATAAAATGTGGCATGAAATTAAGGACTCAAATACTTGATGCCAATTATCTCGATTACCCGTTATAGCAGGATATCAAAAAAGCACTTCCAACTTAGATTGGAAGTGCTTTTGTGTCTTTCTCAGTAGAAGAAACTCATAGAATGTCTGGCCAATTAAAACTCTGTATGATTGGTCCTGGAAATGATTACAAGTATCAATTCATCATCTTTGACATCGGTT
>CADBNU010000285.1 GCA_902796085.1 Heyndrickxia coagulans | reverse complement strand
TATATTATAAAAAGTAACTGGTATGATAAAAAGTTCCAGTTTTGATAAATTTAATGGGACCAGATGAAGGTGAAGAAAAAATGGATATGTTAGCTTGTGAGTTGAAAAGAGACATTGATATACCGATATATGAACAGTTGTATCGATATATCAAAAATGAAATTATTGCTGGGAGAATTGATTATGGTGTGAAACTACCATCAAAAAGAAAGTTAGCAGATTATTTAAAAATAAGTTTAAACACCGTTGAAACGGCCTATGAACAACTGATAGCTGAAGGGTATATCAAAAGCGTACCACGAAAGGGTTATTTTGTTTTAGCTTACGAGGAGTTAGATATTCTAAATTTAGATCATGAGATTGTTCATTTTGATGAGGATGAAAAAGTTCAAATTCAGTATAACTTTCATCCGAGCTGGATTGATACAGAAAACTTCCCTTTTGCTAAATGGCGAAAGTATGCAAAAGAAATCATTGGTGAAGAACATCAAACACTGTTATTACATGGCGACGCACAGGGAGAATATAGTTTACGTAGTGAAATTGCTCATTATTTATATCAATCGAGAGGGGTCACATGTTCTCCAGAACAGATTATTATTGGGGCAGGAATTGAAGCATTACTCTTGATGCTCATTCAACTTTTTGAAAAGGAAACGATTTATGGTGTAGAAGATCCAGGGTATCATGTGATTTCAAAGATATTAAAAAATTTCCCTAATGAAGTCAAACCAATAACAGTAGATAGTGAAGGTATACAGGTAAAAGTCATTGAACGATTAAAGCCAGATGTAGTCTATGTGACACCTTCACATCATTTTCCATATGGTTCTGTGCTATCGGTGAACAGAAGAATTCAATTACTAAAATGGGCACAAGAGAAGAAGAATCGATTTATTATTGAAGATGATTATGATAGTGAATTTCGTTATAGTGGGACACCGATTCCGTCTTTGCAAAGTATGGATCAAGCGGGAAAAGTAATTTATTTAGGTACATTTTCTAAGTCATTAATGCCTTCCATTCGAATGAGTTACATGGTTCTTCCAAATCAGCTGCTTAAATTATATAAAAGAAAATTATCTTTTTACCATTGCACAGTGCCACGTTTAAACCAAGCGATATTAACACAGTTTATGCAAGCAGGTGATTTCGAACGCCACTTGAATCGGATGCGGAAAATTTACCGACGAAAGTTAGAAAAAACATTAGAAATATTACGACCATATAAAAAGGAAATTAAGGTCATTGAAGCCCATTCTGGTTTTCACATCGTGTTAATGGTACAAAACGGTATGGAGGAAAAAGAGCTAGTGGAGCGGGCATTGAAAGAGAAAGTGAAGGTGTATCCGTTATCGTATTACTTATTAGAAGAAAAGGCGGAAGCTCCACCAAAGATTGTCTTTGGATTTGCCGGTGTTCCGGAAGAACAACTGGAGGAAGGGATTCGTTTATTACTACGAAGTTGGAGAATTAGCGATTAAAAATAGTTTAGGCATCTTACACTTATATGAGACAAAATTCGTAAAGAGTGAAAGACAGAACTGTAAGTTTTCTTTATACAAACTTATTTCTTTTCATGACTTAACTCCAAAATCTCCTTTGCCAGCCCTTGTATTCGTTTTAAAATGAGTTTATCAACAATCTCACTTTCATCGTTAAAGCTATCATCGGGAACAAATACATTTCGAGATGGGAGAATGCCACCAAAAAACTGAATGATTGGTCGTAAATGATATTCACCAACAAGAAAATATTTTTCGGATCCAGCTGTCGTGATAAAACCTACTGTTTTTTTATCGAAAGCATATTCTGGTAATAAATCGAGAAGATTCTTTAAGCAACCGGAAATAGAGGCTTGATAAATTGGTGTACCAATAACTAAAGAATCCGCCTTTAAAATTTTATTAACGACTGTAACCGTATCTTCGTTATAGGTAGAAAGAGCATAGCCACGCATAAATTCGACATCATAATCTTTTAAATCAATGAGTTCTGTTTCAATATGCGGATTGATAAATTTCGCTGCATGAAGAACTTGAGCGACCATATGAGCAGTTTTACTACCGGAAAGAGCACCTGAAATACCGATGAGTTTCAATTATATTCCTCCTTCACCAAAATTGATAAGTTGTCTCTAGAATGAAAAGTTATAGTTTATAGGAAAAAGCCCAGCACACAAAATTTTGTTTGCCGGGCTTACACGATTATTTAAACCAAATTGTTTTTTCTTCGGCAGGGACACGTTGTGCTTTAATATTATATTCTTGTTTTGGATAACCGATATAGACAATACCAATGACTTTATCGTGTTCTTCTAATTTTAAATATTGTTTTAATTCTGGATCGTGGGCAATATCCCCAGTACGGCAAATAGTGGCCAAACCTTTTTCCGTTGCGGCAAGTAAAAGGTTTTGTAGCACACATCCTGCTGCAACAACTTCTTCAATTTCCGGATTTTTACCTGTTGGACTTGCTGCAAGGATAACTAAAACAGGTGCACGTAAAGGTCCTTTACGAACTTTTTCAATTTTCTTTTGAGCTTCCTCTTCACTTAAACCGGCTACTTTTTTCTCTGTAATCCGTGCCATTTCTTCACCGAGTTTCGCTCGAGCGTCTCCTTTAAATACACGGAATTTCCAAGGTTCAGTTTTTCGGTGATTAGGTGCCCAGACAGCAATGTCCAAAAGTTCTTGAATTACTTCATCTGGCACATCTTTCTCACTCACGGCGCCTATTGATCTACGTGACTTGATTAATTTTGCAATATCCATGTTTCTCCACCCCTTTTACTTACTATAACTAGTATATTCACAAAAAAATGATTATTCAATGGGAAGTATACAGGAAGAGGGAGTCCTTGTTGCAATTTTTGAACAAAAAGGTAACCCTTACTAAAGAAATAGATAGAAGGCATTGTTTATAGTAAAATAAATTTAAAATAAAAACAAGTCTAATATATCAATCATCTTAAGTTGAGGGTGAAATATGAAAAACAAGCTCGTTCATCATAAATACAAGCAACATAATAAAGATGTTGATCTAACTGAAAATGAAAATCATATTACATCTACAGAGTTGAGAGAATTATATGATATAAAATATGCATTAGACCAATCTGCCATTGTTGCAATAACAGATCCAAAAGGAACCATTCTTTATGTGAATGATCTCTTTTGTGAGATTAGCCAGTATAAAAAAGGAGGAATTAATTGGTAAAAATCATCGGCTTTTAAATTCTGGCTTACATTATAAAAGAAAATATATCATGAAATATAGGCATCTGAAGTTGAATAAACGTAGATGGTCTTCAATCAGAATGCCTATTTTTTAATGTTATAAATATAAATCTTACATTGGAAGATGGTTATCGGAGTTTATTCACGTATGCAATAGGTACAATTGTGAAAAGATATTAAGGATCATTTTTAAAGGGGAGATTGATTGTAATGGAAAAAATTGAAGTCGGTGAAATCTTCTCGATTAGTGATGATGTAAACGAGGAACATGACGTGGAAGTTATTGCAACATTAGAGTTAGAAGGAACGCAATATGTTGCTGTCAGTTTTGTTGAAGATCTGGAAGATGAGACAAATGAAGAAATTGATCTTTTCTTTTTGAAAATTGATGAAGAAGGAGATATTGCGCCAATCGGTAGCGATGATGAATTTGATAAGGTATCGAAAGCCTTTGATGAAATTTTAGATTATGAATCGGATGAGTGAGAAGAGGGCTGCCCAGAAAGTGGATTGTTTAGGAATGATTGATACGTTGGCAGAAGAACCACCAGTGGCACGGTTCAGCCACCTTAAGCGAAAAGTGCGTTTGCGGAAGTCTGATGGTTACGTAATTAGCAAAATAGCTTTTGCTATTCCTGCTGGAGTCGCCGCCAACTCTCCTTTGAACAATCGATTTTCTTTAACTTATTGGGCAGCCGCTTGGTTATGGGTTTCTGCAAATTTTATGCATCGATAATTTTACCATAAGCTACTTTTTTCATTTTCATTAATATCTTTAATTCTTGACTCATTTTTTTCAAAAAGCTTCTTTCTTTTGCATTAACTAAAGATATAACTGTTCCTTTTTTTCCCATTCTTCCCGTTCGTCCTGATCGGTGTATAAATTGAGTGGATGTGCTAGGGAAATCATAATGAATAATTAAATCAATATTCTCAATATCTAGTCCTCGAGCTGCTACATCTGTCGTTAGTAGCAATGGCTTTTTATTAGAGCGGAATTCTTTCAATGCTTGTTTTCGTTCCCACTTTGTTGAATCCCCTGTAAGGATGGCGACCGGTAAACCGTGAAAGGTTAATTTTAATGCCACTTCTTCAAGCTGTTCATTATTTTTAATATAAGTGATCGTTCTCCCTGGATGAGCATGCATTATTTTTCTGATTATTTCAACTTTTTCTCTTTGCTCACATGGAATATAAAAATAGTCTGTGTTGCCGCGCTGCCGTTGATTTTCGATAGAAATATGTACAAAATCTTCTTTCATCAGACTCTTTGCTTTTACTTCTGTATTCTTTGTTATTGTTGCCGAGAAAAAGAGGAGTTGCCTCTCTTTTAATGTTGATTTAATAATCGCTTCTACATCTTGAATATGTTCCTGATTCATTAATTGATCGGCTTCATCAATAACGATCGTTTTTACTTGGTGCATTTTCATCTTTTTCATTTTTATCAGTTCCCTGATTCTACCTGGGGTGCCTACAGCAATGTGAGGTTTTACCTTTAATTTTTCAACTTGTTTTTTAATATTTGCTCCACCGATAAATGCAGCTGCTTTTATATCTGATCCAATAGTAAATTTTTGAATGACTTCTAATATTTGCATTGCTAATTCCCTAGATGGCACAATAATTACCGATTGTAGATCTCTTTTCGATTCATCAATTTGTTCAAGAATTGGAATGATATAGGCAAGGGTTTTTCCAGAACCAGTAGGTGATTGTGCGATCACATCTTTTTCTTCTAATATAGATGGAATTGCCTGTTTTTGAATTGGTGTCGGCTGTACAAACCCTGCTTGTTGCCAATTTTCTTTTATAAAGTGTTTTAATGTTTGTAATTGGGACCAATTTGTCATGATTTATCATCCTTTTCAATCATTCGTCGCTTCATTTTACACAAAATCCTTTTTGTTTCACAACTAATTTCTAAAAATAATTTTCCTTAACATTTGGAATTCTAAACGGAAAATACAAGAAGGAATGATTAAGATGGATATTATAGTAACTTTTGTTTTAATCGTCGGTTTTATTTTTCTCTTTGTACAAGGAATTATGTTAGCGAACAAGTACGGTTGGCTAAAATTAGAAAATGTACTTTTACTTGTAATCTTAGCGTTTATTTATGAAATGTTAATACTATTTATTGGCAAATGGGTGGGCGAAGGAAATTTGTTAAAAATTTTAAATTATGTGCGTTATTGGCTTCATGCGCTCATAACGCCATTATTGATTTTAGTTTTATGGAAATTGTTATACCGGGCTAACGTTGTTTGGTCCAAGAAGATTTGGGTGAAATTGCTCGTATGTTTATTAACCATAGGATTGATTTTTTATGAGTTAGTTACAGGAGTTTTCGGGATTAAACTGGAGAAAAAATGGGAGAATGGCATATTAATGTATGAAAATATTCGCGACACGGGAGTTCCTGTAATGGTGATCATCTTATCAATTTTTATTTTAATGACCAGCCTTATTTTATGGCGAAAACAAAAATGGCCATGGTTATTCTTTGGGATTCTTATTATGATTGTAGGAAGTATGATTACAAATTCACTTAATCAAACGACATTGACAAATGTATTTGAATGGATTTTGATGTATTCCTTTTTAGTAACAAAAAAATTTCAAGATAGACACAATAATATTTCGTAATAAAACAGATCATGAATTATATTAAACATACAATATCTACCTACATTTCCTAGGAAATTTCGACAAAACTTAGTTCATAATCAATGTTAGGCATTGAGTATTGTCCTTTTTCATTAAAATAGTTATTTTTCGTGTTCGAATGATTTTTTATTGTTTTATTTCAAAATTCAAATTATACTGAATAATGGTTCGGAAGCTTTAAAAAATGGAATAAATTTATATTTAAATCGGTCAATTATTTTGAAAAACAGATAGGATAAGGTGGAAGTATGAATTTTTTTCGTTTACATCGAACGGTAAAAATTCGTTTAATCGAATCATTTTTAAGTTCTGCCGTAAGCAATATGATTTTCCCGTTTATGGCGATCTATTTGTCTTCGTACTTCGGTGTGAAAATCACGGGAATTTTGTTATTCATTAATGTTTTGGTCGGGATCCTCCTGTCGTTTTTTGGTGGCTATATTTCTGATAGCTTTGGCCGTAAAAGGTTGATTGTTTTTGCTGAAACAATAAGACTTATGGCGTTTTTTATCATGATGTTGTGCAATTCTCCGTGGTTTTTTTCACCGGAAATAACGTTTCTGATGATGATGGTTAATACTATTTGTTGGTCATTAGCAGATCCCGCCAATGATGCAATGTTAATTGATGTTAGTAAACCGCATGAAAGAAAATTTGTCTTTTCTTTATCTTATTGGGGGTTTAATTTAGCTGTAGCTTTAGGTGGTGTTTTAGGAGGATTTTTATTTAAAGATTACTTATTCGAATTGTTAATTGCCTTAACAGTGACCGCAGCAATCACAGTTATCTTAATTACTTTCTTCATCGATGAAAGCTATATAGTTGAGAAGAAAGAAAAAGAATCGCTGTTGAAGCATGTAACGAATATGATTCGCAATTATCGTACTGTATTCCGTGATCGTTTATTTATTTTGTACACGGTCGCACTTATACTTATTATGTCATTAGAGTATCAACTTAATAATTATATAGGTATTCGATTAGAAAATGAGATGAACAAACAGCCATTTTTTCATTGGGAAATTGACGGGATCTTAATGGCAGGATTACTGCGTACTGAAAATACGATATTAGTAGTTTTAATGGCATTGTTTGCAACAGCAATGGTTACCCGTTTTAAAGATCGACATGTGATGGTTCTTAGTTCATTCTTTTTTGTTGCAGGTTATGCATTTGTTTCGTATTCGAATTCAATTCCATTATTATTTTTTGCAATGTTTATAGCTTCTGTGGCGGAAGTACTTCGCGTACCTGTTGAACAAAATTATATTGCATCATTACCTCCAAAACATGCCCGCAGTTCATATTTAGCAATTAATGGAATGGGTTATTATTTATCACAATTGATTTGTTCAATAACTGTCATGATTAGTGCTTATCTTTCAAGTGCATTAACATCAATCTTTATTGCGATAACAGGACTTTTTGGTGTTTTAATTTTACTAAAAATCGGCACTGCATTGGATAAGCGATTGGAGCAGGCTAAATAGAAAGATATATTAATAGATTTTAACAGGTTATCCCTTAGGACATTGTCTTAAGGGTTTTTTAAGATTACAAAAATCTGGTGTTTTAATAATGGAATGGATAGATTTTTTAAACAAGCAAGACTATAATGAGCTTAAATATTACTCCTGTGGATAGGAGGGAAAGATTGTGACAGGGAAGATAAAAATGATCGTGACGATGTTAATTTTTGGGAGTGTCGGATTATTTGTGAAAAATATCAATCTATCGTCTAGTGAAATTGCTCTTCTTCGGGGTGTTATTGGGTGTATCACTTTAATCGCAGCTGGCCTGCTAATAAACCAAACGATTCGTTTTCGGACAACAAAGAAAAATATCATGCTCCTTTGTTTATCAGGTGGAGCACTTGGCTTTAATTGGATGTTTTTATTTGAAGCATATCGTTATACAACGATTTCCAATGCAACCATTAGTTATTATTTTGCTCCTATTTTTGTTATGATTCTTGCACCATTTATCTTAAAGGAGAAAATGGCTCGTTTCAAAGTTGGAAGTATTATAGCTGCAATTATTGGAATCTTTTTTATTGTTGGAATTGACAACGGTGATCGTACTAGCCAACATCATGTCATGGGGGTCTTTTTCGGATTATTAGCTGCAGCCTTTTATGCCAGTGTCATGTTCATAAATAAATTTATTAGAAATCTATCTGACCAAGAAACGACGATAGGTCAATTGGCAATGGCTTCGATTGTAATTTTACCTTATGTATTCGTAACAGAAGGATTAAATGTAAAAAATCTAGACATTCAATCCTTGTTATTTATTTTGATTGTTGGTATTTTACATACCGGTTTTGCTTATATGCTTTATTTTTCTGCATTAAAACAGTTGGACGGGCAAAGGATTGCTTTGTACAGTTATATTGATCCTATTTTTGCTATTGTTTTGTCAGCACTACTGTTAAATGAGACATTCACTTTTATTCAAGCAGTTGGTGGTACCCTTATATTAGGTGCTACATTTATAAATGAGCAAAAAAATGCGAGATTAGTTGAAAAATAATATAAACTCACTTATCAACCGTGATCTATGTTAATTATCTTAGATAAAGCATTTGAGGTGAGTATTAGCAGGTTGTCGAGGTGTTTGGTTCGGGAAGTCGCCATAACAATAGCTGTAGTCATTAATGTTGTTATCATGAAGAACGTTACATAACATTCGTACCCATTTTTAACCATTTAAGGTAACTTGGATAAATAGTTGTTCGTGTAATTACAGTTTTAAGGAAAATCCTTGTTTAAAGGTGTATATATTGAAAAAATTTTTTGTAACAAAAAAGGAGCCGTACAAAAGTATAGACTCCTTTTTCTTATTGAACGGTCTTTATATTTTTCAAAATAAGTCCGGTCTTTAACATAGTTGGAATTTTTCGCAGGCTAAAATCAAAATCTTGATCGACCACTTCGAAATTTATATGATTGGTTAAGAAATATAAGGTTGTTTTCATCAATTCTCTTGTGACTTTCTCACTTAACATTTTCCAATAGGAATTGTGATTCTTCCGGACATATGGAAGCATTTCTGAATCTTTAAATCGTTCTGGCCAGAAAAGATCTGGATTATACCAGATACGTGGATCATGATTTGTTCCGTACATATCTAGTAATACTAAACTTCCTTCTGCAAAACGATAACCTTCCCAAGTAAATTCTTTGCGAACTTTGGCACCTATAAATGGTTCGAATGGAAAATATCGGCGTACTTCTTGAATAAACCAATCGTCATATTGATCGATATCATATAATTTCCGTTTATATTCTTGATGTTGGATCGTAGCTAATACTTCAAAAGTAATGATGTTAGCATTTAAGACAATCATTTTTAATATTTGAATAAGTAGATTTGTTGCTAAAGTGACACTTAATAATTTCTCATTCTGTTGAAAATTAGAAATTTGAGTAATCGTTGCATTTGGTTCGGGATGAATTTCTTCTTTCCATACTTGAACAAAGACTTCTTGTATCCAGGATTCAACACGGTTTTGAATCCGTTTATTATCTCTTTGTTTTAAACCAGCTGATTCGAAAGGATCAACTAATGCGTATAAATCATTTGCACGTTCTGATAACTCTTCATCTTTAATCGGGATCCCTGCCCAATGACATGCAACTCTAGTAATTAGTTTTTTTATTTCATCAAAAACGATGATCTGTTCTTGATTACTCCAATATTTTGCTTGCTCTTCTAGTCTTGTGAAATACAAAGAGTTAAGTTCACTTATTCGTGTGGAAGATAGGAGTTCATTACATAATTGTTCACACATTTGGTCATCTAAGGAATTTATCGTCATCTTTTCATTTGTATTTTTGTTTGGTAACTGAGGGATATTGTTTAACGGTTCGAATTTTTCCTCATCAAAAAAGATTTCTGCAGCTTCTTTACCATTCATACATATGACATTTTTTCCATTTAATTTTGTTTGAAATACGTCAGTATCTAAACGATTACATCTATTTTGAACAAATAGGTATCCTTCTAACATCAATTGAATGCGATTATCCCAACTTAAATCCTTCGGGATTTGTTTCACCATACTCATAAAAATACTCCTTTTAATATTTTCCAGTTCGTATTCTACGTATCTATATCAATTTTATACTGTATCCAGTCTACAACTATCCATTATAATTGAAAAGAGACTCTTTTCCCAATTAACTTTTCGTTACGTTTATTTAACATGATTGTAATAATTGCTTGATTATGAAATAAATTCTTACTTTTTACTTACACATTATTACATATTTTTTGCAAAGTAAAAATTAGTAAACAAATCGGATATAGTCTTGTTATACTGAAGGAGTATGTTCTTTGTATTTCTTCTTGGAAAGGGTTTTCAAATTGGAACAAATAAGATGGTATCTTGAAGATATGCTACATTATATAATAATGATGTTGCCCATATATATGCTCATTCGTTTAGGGTATATTTTACGAAAGAATAAATGGAAATCTGTTCGTTTTTATCGTGAAGTTGGATTATTGCTTTTTGTTTTATATTTAACAGGTTTAGCTTCACAAACTATAATCCCTGAAATCAAAGTTTTAAATAATCAATTATATGTTATTGATATTGGTTTTGATCCCGAACGAATTAATCTTGAGCCTTTCCATAAAATCAATGAAACACAAATTTTAGTGGAGAATGGTCATATTAGTTATTTGTTTATTGAAGTTTTCGGTAATATTTGCATGTTTATACCAATAGGCTTTTTCCTTCCAATTTTATGGAAGAGATTTGAAAACTTTTTTTTAACAGTTCTAATTTGTTTCGGTATTTCTTTATGCATTGAAACGATCCAGTTAATTTTACCACGTGGAACCGATGTGGATGATATAATTATGAATACATTTGGGGGAGCAATTGGTTACATTTTATATACTATTTCAAAAAAAAATTCAGTTAAAAAAACTCCCAAAAAAACAAGTTAGAAAAACCCTTTGTCATGCCACATACATTAATATTGTTTGGCCTAGCATTTCGTTTGTACATAAAAAAAGAGCTTTACTAGAAGCCTTTCTATAACGAACCTTTCAAGCTTTATATTTTGCTCTTAAAGTCCATACTTGATAGATCATGGCGATTGATGCAATGATCGTAAGATATGTTAATAGAATCCATCCAGACATTAAATATGGATCAATCGCTTCTTGAACTGATTGACTAGTCAAGTATTCTCTATATTGAATACAAAGGTATGTTATTACTATTCCAATCATTGCGATAGTTAATAAGCCTATTCCGAGTTTACTCGTTGTTGCCCCTTTTTCTGCGTTATACTGATTTGCCCAGCCGTCTTTTTTATGGGCCGAAAACTTATCTAACCAAACTTGACAGAAAGTAATTAAATTGACCCATAAATAAATTTCGGGGCTAATTAAAAGAGCTGCTAATATGACATCAATTGGTCGATGCATAGGGGTTTTTATAGCTAAAATTGTATTTAATATAGATGCTAATATGACCGGTATTATCCATATCCATGACCAATAAAATTGATCAGTTGCAAGTGCAATAACCAATAGCACGATAAACAGTATTCTGATAACTAGATCTAAAAGAAATTTAAACTGTGAACGCCATAGCTTCCATTTATGTCTTGTTTGGACATTTAAATCTTTATTCGTTAGCAATTCGACGGTTCCCGATTGCCATTTATTTCGTTGCTGACGAAACGTGTGATAACTTTTCATTGAATCAACAAAACAGCGGGCGCTTGGACTGATTAATGTTTTCCAATTTAATTTTTGTAACTGTCAAGTTAACAACATGTCTTCAACGTCACTGTCATTTTGCCAAGGGCCATCCAGTTTATTAACATCAACTACAGATTGCAATGCTTCTGGTCGGAATAAGGTTGCTTGGCCTCCAAGTACATATGTGCTACCCCCGTGATATTGGAGATTTAATAACCAACTCGCCATATCTTGTTTTTGCTGATGTGTCCACCATCGGGCCATTGGCCCTCCATATTCACCACTTGCAATTTTATCTTCATAATTTACATCATCTTTTGCTAAAAGTTTCTTTTTCTTAGGCATTCGCATTGTGTATTTCGCCATTACACCACCTATGTTGCGTTGACTCATTAAATCATTCCATAAAGCTTGTAATGCACCTGGTGCAAGACGGCTATCGGCATCCATTCCTAATATAGCTTTAATCGATTGTTGGTACATTTCTTGATACTCACTTTTTTCTCGAAAATAGATGGCTAAAGGATCACCATAAATATATTTCCAAGCCGTATTTAAAGCTCCTACTTTACGTTGTTTATTATTTTTTGTCCTTAAAATAATGACATTTAATCCAAAATCTTTTGCAGCTTCAAAGGCTTTTTCTTCTGTCCGATCAGAACAATTATCAGCAATGACGAATATATCAAGTTGGATATACTTAGGCAAACTTTGGTCAGCAAGCCCAGCAAGACAATCCCGTATTGATTTTTCTTCATTATGTGCAGGGATAAATGCTACAATTCTTGGCATCATATACCTTTTTCTAATTTTACTTCTCTTTTGATTTGGATTGAAAGAAATGACTTGATCTTTTTCTTTTGTAAATAATTGGAGTTGTCCAGATACTTTTATTTCATTATTCATAAAAAGGCACCTCCATTGGTGTTCGTCCGATTTTACTATGATCTATTATGAAAAAAGTCGTATACTTGTGACAATTCTAATATATGGGGGTCAAAAGGATTAGATTCCTACTTTTCTCTATTTTTAATTAAAAAATTGGAGAACCTTCCACTTTAAAAAAAGTGAATCAAGGCTAGACGTACTGAAGATCTAGGAATTAAGATCGGGAAATTTGGTTAAATCTATAATGAAATCAATATAAAGAGAGTTAGGAATCATAGCTTAACTAGAAAACCTTATAAATGAAGCAGAAAGAATGATAATGCATGTTAAACAAAATGATTTTTGTGTAAGCGTCCATGTTCCTTCAACCATCTTATTCCCATTGCGGGGGGGAACAAACGTACAGCTCTAAATTGTAACCGAATTTTTATAAAAAAATGTTTTTCTCCAAGTATTTCAATAGTAAAATAAGATTAGCCGTTGTACTCCTATCAATTTGTTATGAAAGAACCAGTTTAGGCAATATTAAATAAGAATGGATGATCATTTTTTTGAAAAAATTGAAAGAGGAGTATGATTTGATATGGTTAACGAAGAAAAAAATAGCAATAAAGTACAAGACAAAAAAGTAAATAAGGCGAATGTCGGCGATATCATTGAAGTAAAGAGAGGGCAATTTAAAGGAGCAAAAGGGGAAGTTCTTATTGTTCGAGAGAATTCGGTCATTATTAAAATGGGGATGAATGAAAAAACAGGGGAACCGATTAAGACAGTCGTTAATCATAAAAATTATAAAAAAATAAAAAGTTAAATGAGGGCAGGAAAATGTATGCCCTTTCTTACTGTTTGATCCAAATTTGAGCAAGATTGGCAACTTCTAACGGTTATTTTATTTAGAAATCGAAACATTTCCATGTTAAACTATTTTTATTAATTACGTGTTTAGGAGATTGAAAATGTCGAATCAACAAATACTTTATGATGAAAAAGTGGAACGTAAAAGTCTATCAAAACTGATGCAATTTTTTATTGATGTTAAATTTTTATTAAAGGGAAAAGTACTAGTTGCAAATGTATTACCGGTATTAACAGGATTTTGTCTTGCTTTATATATTTCGAATCAGAGTTTTCAAGACAATTTGTGGTTATTTCTATTAACAATGATGGGTAGTACTTTTGTCATTTCAGGTGCATTAATGTTGAATAACTGGTATGAAGTAGACTTAGACAAAAAAATGAAACGTACAGAAAAACGTCCAACTGTAAATGGGAATTTTTCCTTGAACTCTGTATTATGGGCGGGAATTATTACCACGATTATAGGACATGGTCTCTTGTTGCTTGTGACATGGGAAGCTGCCCTTTACTCATTTTTAGGCTGGTTTGTTTATGTTATTCTTTATACTTTTTGGTCAAAGCGTAAATTTACTTGGAATACAATTATCGGTAGTGTCTCAGGTGCCTTTACACCTTTAATCGGATGGGCTGCATTACTTCCAGCAAACCATCTCATACCGATAACAATGTTTATTATTTTATTTATTTGGCAAATTCCGCACTCTTTAGCTGTATATATTAATAGATTAGAGGATTATAAGAATGCCGGTGTTCCGATGTTTCCTGTTGTTCGAGGTGTTCATGAATCGATTAAACATAATTTACTATGGGTTGCTCATCTAATCCCATTTCCATTTCTATTAGTAGGTACACTTGGATGGTCATTTGTGATATTTGCAACAATTTTAGGTCTTGCTTGGGTTGTTTATTCAGTTAAAGGTTTTAAAGCAAATGATAAGCAAAAATGGGCGAAGGGGAACTTGCGTTTTTCATTAGTATACCTTATTTTATTATCTTTATTTATGATTTTAATCGGGGTCTAATATGTAGATCCCTTTTTTTATTAATTCTTGTGAATTTTGCAATTGTCTTTTCCATATGCTACTAGTTTGAATTTCATTTCCTCTATCCCTCAAAAAATTCCATTTATATATTTTCTAGAAAAGAAAATAATGAAAAAAAGTTATAGGTAATATCCTATATTTTTATTACATAAATATAATTTTTATAAAATCAATTCGGGTGTCGAAATATTTTTATTGAAAAAAACGGATGTATCATATAAGATATTTTTTGCACGTAGTACAAAATCAATCAATACACGATATATTTCATTGATAAGGGGGAATTGAGGATGGATGAAAGTATGAAACGTCCTCCCTATTTAATTATTTCAATTTTAATGGTAGGAGCTTTTATCGCATTTTTAAATAATACATTATTGAATGTTGCCCTTCCATCAATTATGGAAGATTTAGGTGTTAATATGGCCACCGTACAGTGGCTGACAACTGGATTTATGTTGGTCAACGGAATAATGATACCAACGACTGCTTATTTAATACAAAAATACACAGTGCGTGGATTGTTTTTAACATCAATAGGCTTATTTACAATAGGTACAATTGTAGCTGCAGTTGCACCTGTTTTTTCATTTTTATTGTTCGGACGTATGTTACAAGCATCAGGTTCTGCCATATTAATGCCCTTATTAATGAATGTTTTGTTGGTAAGTTTCCCCATTTCCAGAAGAGGAACAATTATGGGCTTCCTAGGGTTAATTTTAACGTTTGCACCAGCAATCGGTCCAACTCTTTCCGGTTGGATAATCCAACACTTTAATTGGCGTGCTTTATTTACTTTAATTGCACCAATTTCCATTATTTGTTTTGTTCTCGGCTTTATTTTGTTAAGGGATCGAAAAGAGAAAGTAGATTTACGACTTGATAAGCTTTCTTTAGTCCTTTCATCGGTTGGATTCGGAAGTTTATTGTATGGGTTCAGTTCAGCAGGAAATGTAGGTTGGGGAAATCCTGAGGTCATTACTACCATTGTTGTTGGTATTGTTGCTCTTTTCGTTTTTGTTATATATCAAAATAGAATGGCTTCACCAATGTTGGATTTCCGGATCTTTAAATATCCAATGTATTCATTAAGTGTTATTATTTCTATGATTGTCAATATGGCTTTATTTTCTGGTTTTATGTTAATCCCGGTTTTTGCTCAAAATATTATTAATCTTACACCTATGCAAGCAGGAATATTATTGCTACCTGGAGCTTTAGTTAACGGAATTATGTCACCGATTAATGGGAAATTGTTTGATCGTTTTGGTGGCAGATTGCTTGCTGTTCTTGGTTTAACGATTTTGACAGTTACAACCTTTATGTTTAGCCATTTATCTTTTGAAACGACCATGACTGAATTAGCCATTCTCCATGTGGCACGAATGTTTGGATTGTCAATGGTAATGATGCCAGTTCAAACAAATGGATTAAACCAGTTACCTGTGAACAAGTATCCGCATGGCACGGCCATGAACAATACGCTAAACCAAGTAGCAGGAGCGATCGGGACAGCTTTATTAATCACCATTTTGTCGATTCGTACTAAGTTTTATACAATGCAATTAATAAATGAATCTCAGCGAATGGGCGAAGTATTGACAGATGCAAAAATGGAACAAATAGGTTTAGAAGCTATGCTTGATGGAATTAATGATACGTTCTTCGTCTCGGCTATTATAATTGTATTTGCGTTAATTTTAGCGTGCTTTATGAAACGTGTTACACAAGAAAATCAAGGGCAACGTCACCCTTCTAAAAATGTTGATGTTCGACCAGCAACACAAAAATAGTTAAAAATATGGCAAGTAGAGAAATATAAGACAATCTCTACTTGCTTTTTTTATTTGTGCTATGTAGAAAAAAGTTTATTTAAGGGCTTGATGAAAGTTTGGTGAGAGAACGCGAAAAAAAGTGCGTTCATTGGTATGGTGAAAACAGAAAAATGGGGATCGGAG
>CADBNU010000284.1 GCA_902796085.1 Heyndrickxia coagulans | reverse complement strand
CAAACATGAGCCGTTAGCTCAGTCGGTAGAGCATCTGACTTTTAATCAGAGGGTCAGAGGTTCGAATCCTCTACGGCTCATCCAAAGGTCTGAAATTCTTGATATAAGGATTTTGGACTTTTTTCATATTAAAGGAAATATATAATTTATTATTGAAAACATTTACAGTATTTGATAAAGTATTAGTATAAACGAATATAATCTTAAGGTGGAGTCTGTCATTCTGGGTTCATTATACCCTATTTGATAGACTCCTTTTATTTGTATTGTTTTTTTCTAAAAAATCAGTTTCTTTCTTTGTTGACTGCCTTTTTGTTTAAGAAAGGGGGAAATACTTAAGGATAGCGAAGTTTTACATATTCTCGAGGTCCAAATTGTTTTTCCTTTTTAACTGTTGGTGATTGACTGTCGGGTTCTTGTGTCTCTGCTTCTACTTCATTAATGGTTGACAAGGGAATGTTTTCTATTGGAGCTTGATTTTCATATTCATTATATTTTACTGAATTCTTATTGATAAGCCATGCACAAAAAAATAAAGCTAAAAATATAACAAGTGAAATTATGATTTTATTCATATTACCACCATCATTTTTATTTTTATTGTTACAAATTCTTTTCCTTTCTATTCATAAAAATTGAAGATTTAATATACGATCTAGTTTGATCAAATCATAATTTTAACCATCTTAACACACTCTAATATTATTAAAGTAAATAGAAACAAATTATTTTAAATTGTAATTAAAAATATGAACTAAAAATAAAAATTGTTCATGTTTTCTCTGTTGTGATCATTACTGAAGGAGGTTTCAAATGTCAGCGTTGCATTTAGCTATTTTAATGCCATTTATTTTTGCGTTTTTTGTTCCTATTTTTTATAAATCTTTAAGAAAAATACATACAGGCTGGATCGTATTGTTCATTCCAGTCATCTTATTTATTTACTTTATTCAATTTATACCTACTCTTTTACAAGGGAAGGAAATAGTTCGAAGTTTGCCATGGATTCCCTCATTAAATGTAGATTTTACTGCTAGATTAGACGGTTTAGGGATACTCTTCGCCTTACTGATAACAGGAATAGGTTCCCTTGTCGTTTTATATTCTATTTATTATCTAAATAAAGATAAAGAGCAATTAAATACCTTTTATATGTATTTACTATTATTTATGGGGGCGATGTTAGGAGTTGTACTATCAGACAACCTCATTGTCCTGTATACGTTTTGGGAACTCACTAGTTTCTCTTCTTTCCTACTTATTGGTTATTGGTACGAACGCGAGAAATCAAGATACGGTGCATTGAAATCGATGTTAATCACCGTATTCGGTGGTCTTTGTTTACTTGGTGGAATTCTTATTTTATACGTTATTGCAGGGACATTCAGTATCCAAGAGTTAATGACACAAGTGAATGTTATTGTAAATCATGATTTATTTGTTTTTGCAATGGTTTTACTCTTATTAGGAGCTTTTACCAAGTCTGCACAATTTCCGTTTTATATTTGGTTACCTGACGCTATGGAAGCACCGACTCCAGTCAGCGCCTATTTACATTCTGCAACAATGGTAAAAGCAGGTATTTATTTAGTTGCTAGAATGACTCCAATATTTGCTTTTGACTCAAGTGGTTTATGGGTTTGGTTAATAGGAGGAATTGGAATTTTTACCCTGTTTTGGGGTTCATTTAATGCTGTAAAACAAACCGATTTAAAAGCAATTTTGGCTTTCTCAACGGTCAGTCAACTCGGTCTAATTTTAAGTTTGTTTGGTGTAGGGGCAGCTGCTATTCATTATGATATTGACGAAAATATTTATACAGTTGCAATCATTGCAGCTATATTTCACTTGATTAACCATGCAACATTTAAAGGTAGTTTATTCATGGTCGCTGGGATTGTCGATCATGAAACGGGAACAAGGGATATACGTAAATTAGGTGGATTAATGAACTTTCTTCCAATTACATTTACAGTTGCATTAATCGGTACGTTATCCATGGCGGGTATCCCACCATTTAATGGTTTCTTAAGTAAAGAGATGTTTTTCACTGGCATGATTCGCGTACTCCAATTAGATATCTTTAATATGGAAACTTTGGGAGTACTGTTTCCAGTTTTAGCTTGGGTTGGTAGTGTATTTACATTTATATATAGTATGATTTTTGTTTGGAAAACCTTTGGTGGGAGTTTTCAACCGGAAAAGATGGAAAAGAAACCACATGAACCACCAATCGGTATGTTAATCCCACCAGTTGTTTTAGGATCCCTTGTCGTTATATTTGGTCTATTTCCAAATGCCCTTTTAGGTGGCTTAATTGAATCTGTTGCCTATTCGGTGTTACCAAAATTTAAATATGAAGTCCACATTTCCCACTGGCACGGGTTCGGGCCAGAACTGTATATGACGATAGGTGTGATCGTAATTGGTTTTGCTTTATATCAATCACAAGGGAAATGGAAAAAAATTTATGATTTATTCCCTAAAAAATTAACCCTTAATAAGTTATATGATTCCTTTATTCCTTCATTAGAAACAGGATCGAATTTGGTCATTCGATCTCATATGACCGGTTATCTTCGTTCATATTTAGCTTATATATTTATATTCTTTATCGGTTTCTTAGGATTCACAATGTGGAGTATGAACGCATTTGTTTTAAATACATCGAAGGTGGGAGAAATAAGTATTTATGAAATTGTTTTAAGTTTACTTATTGTGATTGGTTGTATAACAATTGTTTTCGCAAAATCACGATTAACATCCATTATCGCTTTAGGTGCTGTAGGTTATACCGTATCGTTATTATTTGTTGTATTCCGTGCACCTGATTTGGCCTTAACTCAGTTAGTCATTGAAACGATTTCTGTGGCACTCTTCTTACTCGCTTTTTATCATTTACCAAAGAAATTTAGGCACCCAGAAACGAGAAGGTTTAAATTGAATAATGCTTTAATTGCTATAGGTGTCGGTTTAGTTGTTACACTACTCGCTATTTCATCATACAGTACAAAATTATTTGATTCTATTTCTCAATACTATGTTGATAACACATATGATCCGGCTGGCGGAGAAAATATGGTAAATGTAATCCTTGTTGATTTCAGGGGATTTGATACGTTATTTGAAATTTCTGTATTAGCCATTGCTGGTTTAGGTATTTATGGATTAATTAAGTTGAGATTAGCAAGGAGGAGTGAAAAATGAAATCCTCTGATTTGATTCTTAAAGTTACTGCAAAAACCGTATTTTTTATCATTATGATGTTTGCTATTCATCTGTTTTTTGAAGGCCATTATCGACCAGGTGGTGGTTTCGTAGGTGGATTGGTTACAGCAGGAGCACTTGTTCTTCTGTTGCTAGCATTTGATATGAAAACAATTGCTAATTCGTTGCCGATTGACTTTAAATGGGTTATAGGAATAGGATTGCTCATTTCAGTTGTAACTGCAGCGGGTGCACTCCTTTTTGACGTTCCATTTTTTACTCATACGTATGACTATTTTTATCTTCCTTTATTAGGGAAAACATCTCTTCATACGGCGGCATTGTTTGATTTAGGTGTATATTTGGTCGTAGTTGGTGCAACAATGACCATTATTCAAACGTTAGGGGAGAGTGAATAATGGAAATATTAATGGCGATTATTATAGGTGTACTATTTGCAACAGCAACTTATCTTTTTTTATCTAAAAGTATTTTACGTATTATTATTGCGTCAGGCTTATTAAGCCATGGAGCACATTTGTTAATATTGACAATGGGTGGTTTAAAGAAAGGAGCGGTCCCACTTGTAAATGATATTGGAGTTTCGGTAACTGACCCACTTCCGCAAGCTTTGATCTTAACTGCTATTGTCATTAGCTTCGGAGTAACTGCGTTATTTTTAGTCATAGCTTACCGGGCTTATCAAGAATTAGGAACAGACAATATAGATAAAATGAGAGGAACGGAAGAGAATGAATAATTTAGTAGTACTACCAATTTTGGTACCGCTCCTAGCAGCTGTTATATTAATCTTTTTTGCTAAAAATGTGATAGTACAGCGATATATTTCAGCATTATCGGCTTTAATTAACATCATTGTAGCGTTAATACTCGTGAGGGAAGTTTCCGAAAAGGGCATACAAAAGTTAGATATTGGAAGTTGGCCAGCCCCATTCGGTATAACGTTGGTATCTGATATGTTATCAGCCTTACTTGTTCTCTCAACTACTATAATTGGATTTGTTGTAATTTTGTATTCTTTTAAATCTATAGGTAAACAACGTGAAAAGTTTTATTACTATTCAATTATTCAATTTCAAATCATTGGAGTAATTGGAGCCTTTACAACTGGAGATATTTTTAACATGTTTGTATTTTTCGAAGTGATGTTAATGGCATCTTATGTTCTACTTGTTATTGGTGGAACGAAAAGACAGCTACGTGAGTCTTTAAAATATTTAACCGTTAATGTAATTTCGTCTGCATTTTTTGTTATTGCTATTGCTATGTTATATTCTGTTGTCGGAACGTTAAATATGGCCCAAATTGGGGAACGTATAACATCATTAAATGAAGTTCCTGGTATTTTAACTGTCATAGCTGTGTTGTTTTTAATCGTCTTTGGAATGAAAGGGGCTATATTCCCACTATATTTCTGGTTGCCGGGTTCTTATGCAGTGCCACCAATACCAGTTATGGCCTTATTTGGTGCATTACTGACAAAAGTGGGTGTATATTCTATTATTAGGACATTTACTCTATTCTTTAATTTCGAACAAGGACATTTATACGAAATGCTTATGATTTTGGCGATTATAACGGTAATCATCGGTGTGATTGGCTCAATTGCATATTGGGATATAAAACAAATTATTATTTATAATATTATTACGGCGATTGGGGTTATCTTATATGGCGTTGCCGTCTCAACGGAAACATCGTTAACAGGATCTGTCTTTTACTTAATACATGACATGTTAATTAAAGCTGCATTATTCCTGCTTATCGGTATGATTATTCATATTACAGGAACAAGCAATCTCCGCAAGTTTAGTGGATTAATTAAGCACTATCCAACACTAGCCTGGACTTATTTCATTGCAGCGCTCTCTTTGGGAGGTATCCCTCCATTAAGTGGGTTTGTTGGAAAGATGTTGACTGTGCAAGGTGGATTTGAAGCAAATGAATTTATTGGTTCAATGATTATTCTTATTACAAGTATATTAGTGCTTTATTCGGTAATGAAAATCTTTATTTTTGGTTTTTGGGGCAAAGCAGATCAGATGTATGTTTCGAAGGAGAATGTTTCTTATCATGCTCTGCTTATGCCAATTATTTTAATCGTGGTAATTTCAGTGTTTTATGGAGTTGGAGCAGAAGCTGTTCATTCTTTTATTGCTCAAGCCGTTGAACCATTGATTAATCCAGAGATCTATATCGAAGCGGTATTAAAGGAGTAATGCATATGGCCTTTCAAATTCTATTAAACTTACTCATTGCGTTAGTTTGGATGTACTTAAAATCATCATATGATTTATCAACATTCGTTGTTGGATTTTTAATTGGATTGATTTTAATTTTTATAGCCCGTCATTTTTTGAACACTCGATTTTACTTGGGGCGAGTTTGGGCAGTTATATACCTTGTATTACTGTTTTTAAAGGAATTAATACTGTCGAATATTAATGTACTAAAAATTGTGTTAAGTCCAACTTTAAATTTCCAACCAGGTATTTTTGAATATAAGACTTCTTTGAAAAAAGAGTGGGAGGTAACTGTACTCTCGAATTTAATAACATTAACACCGGGTACGTTGGTTGTAGATGTTCTAGAAAATGGTAATGAACGTGTATTGTATATTCATGCTATTCATGTCCCAAATGTAGAGGAAGCAGTCGACGGGATTAAAAACACTTTTGAAAAAGCAATTTTGGAGGTGAGTCGATAAAAATGTTTGATATAGCATTATATATTGTTATGGTATTATTAGCATTAGCTATGGTTGGGTTTATTTATCGACTCATTAAGGGGCCATCCATCCCTGATCGTGTTATTGCCCTAGATGGTATGGGAATCGTGTTAATTAGTATGGTAGCTGTCTTTTCGATTATTTTAAAAACAAGTGCTTATTTAGATGTTATATTATTGTTAGGGATTTTATCCTTTATCGGAACAGCATCATTTTCCAAGTTTTTAGCAAAGGGGGTCATATTTGAACGTGACCACGACAATTGAGATTATCGTATTGATTTGTATCGGTCTTGGTGTGTTTTTAACATTGGTAGCAGCTTTTGGTATTATTCGTCTGCCTGATGTATATACACGAAATCATGCTGCATCAAAAAGTTCAACTTTAGGGGTTATGCTAATATTAGTTGGTACCTTTATTTACTTTTATGCATCAGGAAATAGTAATACGAGATTAATTTTAGCAATCGTATTTATTTTTATAACATCGCCTGTTGGCGGTCATTTAATAAATCGGGCTGCTTATTATACTGGTGTAAAAATGTGGGAAAAAAGTGCGCGGGATGATTTAAAAGGGAAAATTCATACTAAAGATATGAGTAATCATTGAATATTTTCAAGTCTGGATAGTAAATCAGTCCAGACTTTTTTGATGCATTAAAACTTATTTAAATTATATTAAAATGAAGGTATTTATGGCTATCTTTAAGGTAACTGATTTTTTAAAAAATGTATAATTATGCAAAAATTAGTTGGGTTGAGTCATTTTTTGGAAGCGTTTACTATAGAAACAGAGGAGGTATTCGCTATGAAAAAGAAAATCTCAATTATCGGTGCACCAATGGATTTAGGGCAATTGCGACGAGGAGTGGATATGGGACCAAGTGCAATTCGATATGCTGGTATAGTAGATAGATTGGAACGTATTGGATATGAAGTACATGATTGGGGAGATATCCAAATTGGTAGACCAAAATTAGTAACGGACCCGAAAACAGGCCTAAGAAATTTAGAAGCGGTGGTAAATGCAAATAAGAGACTGGCTGAAAAAGTAGACGAAATTATGGAAAATGGACATTTCCCATTAGTGTTGGGTGGTGATCATAGTATCGCTATCGGTACACTTGCTGGAGTGTCGAAGTATTATGATCGATTAGGGGTTATTTGGTATGATGCACATGGTGATTTGAATACAGTTGAAACCTCTCCATCGGGCAATATACATGGTATGCCACTTGCAGCAAGCTTAGGATTAGGAGCAAAGGAACTTGTTGAAATCGGTGGTTATTCACCAAAGATTAAATCAGAAAATATAGTTATTATAGGGGCAAGGTCATTAGATCCTGGTGAAAAACAATTAATAAAAGAAAAAGGGATTAAAGTTTACACTATGCATGAAATTGATAAATTAGGTATGCCGAGAGTAATGGAAGAAACGATTAGCTATTTGAAAGAACGAACAGATGGTGTACATTTATCTCTTGATTTGGATGCCTTAGATCCATTATTTGCACCGGGAGTTGGAACGCCGGTAGTAGGTGGCTTAGGCTATCGTGAGAGTAATTTGGCAATGGAAATGTTAGCAGAATCTGGGCTTATTACTTCAGCAGAGTTTGTCGAGGTAAACCCAATTTTAGATGAACGAAATAAAACAGGTATTCTAGCTGTGGATTTGATGGGGTCTTTATTGGGTGAGCAGTTACTGTAAATTAATAATACGAGTTTGTATGATTAGTAGATGTGAGTATTGGGAAACCACGGTAGAAATATCGTGGTTTTTATTTTGTGTTAACATTGAATAGTGTTATGAACACAAATGTAAAACGTCGTTAACAATAGAAATGTATACTCTTGCTGATAATACTATTATTAGATAGATAATTTAGCTATAAGAAACACCAATAAAGACAAAAAAGTAGTATAATAATTGAAGTGACTGATGAAACTTTATGAGAGTTAAACCGTAATAATAATGAACCGCATAGAGCGGAGGGAAAAAATGGAAGAATTTGTAAAATCCCGAATTAATGAAGTCCGAAAAGGGGATCATAATGCTTTTGGGGAAATTGTCGAAATATATAAGGATAGGATTTACCAACTTTGTTACCGGATGTTGGGAAATGCCCATGAAGCAGAGGATATAGCACAAGAAGCTTTCATTAGAGCATATGTTAATATTGAACGGTATAACATTAATCGAAAATTTTCTACATGGTTATATCGCATTGCTACAAACCTTTGTATTGATCGTATTCGGAAAAAGAAACCGGATTATTTTTTGGATGCAGAAGTAGCGGGTACGGATGGGTTAAATTTATATTCCCAAGTAAAATCAAAGGAAATGTCACCCGATGAGAAAGTTGCAAAAATGGAGTTACAAGAAATTATTCAAATGGAAATTCTTAAGTTACCGGAAAAATACCGTTCCGTTATTTTATTAAAGTATATAGAGGAATTATCATTGAAGGAAATTAGCGAAGTATTAGACTTACCAATCGGAACAGTGAAAACTCGGATACATAGAGGAAGGGAAGCTTTACGTAAGCAGCTCCGCAATATTTAATGTGAGGTGAAAGAAATGGGTCAATGTCCTGTTAATATTAAAGAATATATGCATGAGTACTTGGATGGAGAAATTTCACCTGAACATAAACAAATCCTTCAAGACCATTTAGCCATTTGTTCCGATTGTCAAAAGCATTTACATGAATTAGAAAAAACAACTGCTTTAGTTCAAAGTATGTCACATATAAAAGCACCGGATGATTTCACATTAAAAGTTATAGAGAAACTGCCAAAAGAGAAGAAAAAAGTTGGCATTAAACGGTGGTTTAGTCATCATCCATTTCTGACAGCAGCAGCTGTTTTCGTTATCCTTATGTCTGGCAGTTTGTTCTCAACATGGGGCGATTCTAATCAATTTTCAGTAACGAAGGACCCAAATATTATTATTGAGAACAATACAGCGGTTGTTCCTGAAGGAGAAACGATTAAAGGAGATATCGTGGTTCGAAATGGTGATATCCGTATTGAGGGGACAGTTGAAGGGAATGTAACAGTTGTAAATGGTGATAAATATTTAGCCAGTGCCGGTGAAGTTACAGGAGAAATTGAAGAAATCAATGAGATTTTCAGTTGGTTATGGTACCAGATTAAAAATGGATTTAATAGCATTATGAACTTATTAGCTGGTTTGTAATAATGATTAAAGGTTGCCTTTATAAGGGCAACTTTTTTTATAATTCCATTGTGAAAATATTGACTCTCGGTTATCTGATTGTCATAATGTGAAATAGCGTAGGATGATGGCTATATGGTATAATACTAAAATATGGCACAAGTTCATTACATATATTAATATGTATGGATTTTTCGGAAAAGACTTTACTTTAAACGATAGTTGAAGTTGTTTGCATCGATAAATGGAGGAACGTTTATGCTCTTTGCGAACTTTTTTGAAGATTTTACAATTCTTGATTATATAGCTAGTATCGTTGACATTTTAGTCGTTTGGTATATATTATATAAAATTTTTATGATTGTTAGAGGTACGAAAGCTGTTCAATTAATTAATGGGATTTTTATTATCCTTGTTTTACGTGGGCTGAGTGACCTATTTGGATTAAGAACTTTAGGTTGGTTAATGGAACAAGTTATTGATTGGGGATTTTTAGCGATCATTATCATTTTCCAACCGGAGTTACGTAGAGCACTTGAACACCTTGGTAGAGGTAAAATTTTTACAAGAGCTCGACAAAAAGAAGCGGAAAAACAAGAGCAAGTTGTTAACGCCATTGTAAAGGCTTGTGAATATATGGGTAAACGGCGTATCGGTGCATTGATATCTATTGCTCAAGAAACGGGATTAAATGATTATATCGAAACTGGTATTCCGCTAAATGCGAATGTAAGTAGTGAACTCCTCATTAATACATTTATACCGAATACTCCTCTTCATGATGGAGCGGTTATTATTCAGGATTATGAGATAAAAGCGGCTGCTTGTTATTTACCACTCTCAGAAAGTCCATTTATACCAAAAGAACTTGGTACACGACATCGAGCAGCAATAGGAATAAGTGAAGTAACAGATAGCATAACAGTTGTTATTTCCGAAGAAACGGGTGGAATTTCATTAACAAAAAATGGAGAATTGCATCGAGACATAACCCTCGATCAATTAAAGGATATGTTAGCTGATCGTTTAATGAAGTCAGAGCCACCAACAACTGCTAATCTCTGGAGCAAGTGGGTGAAAAAATAATGGATCGATTTTTTGATAGACTCATGGAAAGTAAGTGGTTTGTCCGTATTCTTGCTCTACTTGTTGCTTTATTGCTTTATACGACAGCATATATTGATGAGAAAGTGGAAAGACCGGCTTCGGCAAATCATGATTCTTCTGCAGTGATTGAAGATGTACCTGTCCAGTTATTTTATGACGAAGAAAATTATGTGGTTACAAGTTCCCCACAAACGGTTACAGTTTTGATTGAGGGACCGTCTAGTATTGTCCGGACAACAGAAAATTTAAGAAACTTCAACGTTTACCTCGATTTATACGATGCCGATATAGGTACACAAGAAGTTGAGTTTCAAATTGAAGATATTTCTGATAAATTAACGGTTCAAATTGAACCTACAAAAGCTACTGTGAATATGCAAGAAAAGGTGACAAAAGAATTTCCAGTTGAAGTTCAATTTAACACATCACTACTAGAAGAAGGTTATACAGCTGGGGAACCAATGGTTGAACCAGATACTGTAACAGTTACTGGAGGAAAAGATGTTGTTGATCGCATAAGTTATATACTGGCAATTATTGAACATGAAGGTGGTATTAAAAAAGATTTAACTCAAAGAGCTACATTGACTGTGCTGGATCAAAACCTTGATAAACTGAATGTGGATGTTGAACCAGAGCAAGTTAAAGTAAAAGTTCCAGTTCAAAGTCCTGAAAAGACCGTCTCAATAAACTTGGAGCAAAAAGGAAGTCCACCTCCAAACGTCAAAATTGAAAGCATTCAGTCGCAAACAAAGGAAGTTGTTATTTACGGAAAACAAAGTACTTTAGAAAAAATTACAAACTTGACTGTACCGATCGATGTAAGCGAGATTACTGAAAGTCAAGAAGTAACAGTACCAATTCCTTTGCAGGATGATATATTTGCAATAAAACCTGAAACAATAACGGTTCAGATTGAAGTAGAGAAAATGAATTCTCGTACTTTTGAAAATATTCCTATTGGATATATTGGTTTAAATGATAACTATGCACTATCTTTTCTTGATCCGGAAAACGGACAAGTCGATTTAACCGTCATTGGTCAGGAAAAAGCTCTTCAAAATCTAAAGAAAGATGATTTTGATTTAACCATTAATGTTGAAGGATTAGATATTGGAGAACATGATTTAGATATAAATGTGACTGGTCCAGAGAACGTTTCGTGGGAACTAAAACAAAATAAAGTAAAAGTGGCGATAAATGAAATTTCGACGGAAGAATAGTGGACAAAAAACGAAAATAGCAATATTCTAGATTGGAAGGAGAGATTGATAATGGGAAAGTATTTTGGTACAGATGGAGTTAGAGGTGTCGCAAATAGTGAATTAACCCCAGAGTTAGCCTTTAAACTTGGTCGATTTGGGGGGTATGTATTATCAAAAGGAGAGCCAAAAGCAAAATTTTTGATCGGTCGCGACACGAGAATCTCTGGTCATATGCTCGAAGGTGCATTAGTTGCAGGATTACTTTCGATTGGTGCTGAGGTTATGCGCTTAGGAGTAATTTCAACACCAGGTGTTGCTTATTTGACAAAGGCGTTAAGTGCTCATGCGGGAATTATGATTTCAGCATCCCATAATCCTGTTGCTGATAATGGTATTAAATTTTTTGGGCCAGATGGTTTTAAATTAACGGATGAACAAGAGGCAGAAATTGAAAAATATTTAGACTTAGAAGTAGATACGTTGCCACGTCCAACAGGAGAACATTTAGGGATGGTCAATGATTACTTTGAAGGTGGACAAAAATACATACAATATTTAAAACAAACGGTTGATGATGATTTCTCTGGAATCCATGTTGCCTTAGATTGTGCGAATGGTGCAACGTCATCTCTTGCCAACTATCTTTTTGCTGACTTAGAAGCGGATCTTTCAACAATGGGTGCTTCACCGAATGGTTTGAATATTAACGAAGGTGTAGGTTCAACAAATCCAGATGCGTTAGCAAAATTTGTTTTAGAAAAAGGGGCTGATATCGGATTAGCCTTTGATGGTGATGGTGACCGTTGTATTGCCATTGATGAGACAGGTGGTATTGTTGACGGTGACCAAATTATGTATATATGTGCAAAATATATGAAACAAGAAGGACGCTTAAGACAACAAACGGTTGTATCAACAGTTATGAGTAACTTGGGTTTTTATAAGGCTTTGGAGAAACAAGGTATTCAAAGTATACCTACAAAAGTTGGTGACCGATATGTTGTTGAAGAAATGAAAAAAAATGGTTATAACCTTGGCGGGGAACAGTCTGGACATATTATTTTCTTAGACCACAATACGACCGGCGATGGTATGTTGACAGGTTTACAACTAGTTAACATTTTAAAACAAACAAAAAAGCCACTTTCAGAACTTGCTAAAGAAATGCCGAAATACCCACAAGAACTAGTGAATATTCGGGTAGCCGATAAACATAATGTAACAAATAACGAAAAGGTAAAAGAGGTAATTGCGCAAGTTGAAAGTGAAATGAATGGAAACGGGCGTGTACTCGTTCGTCCTTCTGGAACGGAACCTGTTGTTCGTGTTATGGTCGAGGCTCCAACAAGTGAAGAATGTGAAGCTTATGTGAATCGGATTGCTAAAGTTGTTGAAGAAGAAATGGGCTTAAAGGAATAAATTTATTAAATAATATGCATAGAGGTACATATCAACACCTTTATGCATATTATTTTTTTATGAACGGGTTCTTCAGAACAGATCAATTTATTTATCGTAGAAACAAACTTTTTATTGACGTGGAAAGAGAATTTATTTTAGAATAAACTCGTTCACTTATTTTTTCGAAAGGAGGATAGTACGTAAAACATTTAAAGCGCCAGAACTAATTTTAGTTCCACTTTTCTCCTATTAGGAGCATTCCTTATGAACGTTAAATATTGAATCGTTACTTTTATTCAATGTTACGTAAATACTGAATGAAGTGGAGATCTAAAATTAGTTGACGAGGAGAAGGTTTATCGAATTTTCGGCGGATGCCTTCCGGCTCTTACGCCAGTCGTTATTTCTTTCTTAAAACAGAGGGGTGACTCTCTGCACAAAGGGGAGAAAAAGGCGTAACAAATAAACGAACGTTTGATTAATAAAACACGGAGGGGCAAGATGTCCCCGAATTCGTTGTTAAAACATTTGCTATGATGTCTTGTCCCCTCGTAGTAGGAGGACGAATAATATGTGTGGAATTGTTGGTTATATCGGAAATCAAGACTCAAAAGAAATTTTATTAAAAGGATTAGAAAAATTAGAATATCGCGGTTATGATTCGGCTGGAATTGCGGTTATGAATGAAGCGGGTGTTCACTTATTTAAAGAAAAAGGACGTATTGCGGATTTACGGAAAATCGTTGACCCAGAAGTTTCAGCAAATATTGGAATTGGTCATACACGATGGGCAACTCACGGAAAACCTAGCAAAATAAATGCTCATCCGCATCAAAGTTCTTCCGAGCGTTTTACTATTGTTCATAATGGTGTCATTGAAAACTATGAATTTTTAATTGATGAATATTTGTCTGATGTTGAGTTTACGAGTGATACGGATACAGAAGTGATCGTTCAATTGGTTGAAAAGTTTGTAAATGACGGTCTTGAAGTGCAAGAGGCATTTCGTAAAACATTAGAAAGATTAGAAGGTTCCTATGCAATCGCAATGATTGATCGCCAAAACAATGAAACGATTTATGTAGCAAAAAATAAAAGTCCTTTACTTGTTGGTCTAGGTCATGATTTTAATGTTGTTGCTTCAGATGCTATGGCAATGCTTCAAGTAACAAAGGAATTTGTTGAAATAATGGACAAAGAGATGGTTATTGTTACAAAACATAATGTGCAAATTTTAACATTAACTGGAGAAACAGTAAAACGGGAGCCTTTTACTGCAGTATTGGATGCAAGTGATATTGAAAAAGGGACATATCCTCATTATATGTTGAAAGAAATTGACGAACAGCCGATTGTCATTCGAAAAATTTTAAAAGAATATTCGGATAACCAAGGTGAATTAAAAATTGATCAAACGATTGTTGAAGCGATAAAGGAAGCAGACCGGCTTTATATTGTAGCTGCTGGAACAAGTTATCATGCCGGAATGGTTGGGAAAAACTTCTTTGAACGATTAGCAAACATCCCAACTGAGGTACATGTGGCAAGCGAATTTGTATACAATACCCCTTTGCTTACAGAAAAACCAATGTTTATTTTTATTTCGCAAAGTGGTGAAACAGCTGACAGTCGAGCAGTACTTGTGAAAGTAAAAGAGTTGGGTTATAAAGCACTAACGATTACAAATGTTCCAGGATCTACTTTGTCACGTGAAGCAGATTATACTTTGTTGTTACATGCTGGGCCTGAGATTGCAGTTGCTTCTACAAAGGCATATACAGCTCAAGTTGCTGTACTTTCTATCTTGGCACAAGCTGTTGCACAAAGTAAAAATATTGTTAATGGTATTGATTTATCTCATGAGTTGAGTATTGTTGCAAATGCAATGGACACTCTTTGTGAATATCGTGAAGAATATGAACAGATGGCGAGAGACTTCTTATCAGATTCTCGAAACGCTTTTTATATTGGTCGGGGACTAGACTTTGCTGTTTGTTTAGAAGGTGCTTTAAAGTTAAAAGAGATTTCTTATATACAAGCTGAAGGTTTTGCTGGTGGGGAATTAAAACATGGACCAATTGCATTAATTGAAAACGGAACACCAGTATTTGCCTTAGCTACACAAGAAAATATCAATTTAAATATTCGCGGTAATGTAAAAGAGGTCGTTTCTCGTGGTGCTAATGCATGTGTCATTTCAATGAAAGGGTTAGACATGAAAGGTGATGCATTTGTTTTACCAGAAGTTCATCCATTATTAACACCGCTCATCTCTGTCGTTCCGTTACAATATATTTCTTATTACGCAGCTCTTCATCGAGGTTGCGATGTGGATAAACCACGGAACTTAGCAAAATCTGTAACCGTTGAGTAATGAAAAGCCTTAACTGTTTGGATATGTCT